>NZ_SJXI01000045.1:0-43167 GCF_004337455.1 Parafrankia sp. BMG5.11
TCACACGTTAATCTTCAGTAGCTCTCGTCCGGGTGACTGATACCGCACAGGATGACGGTCACTCGATCACGGAGCGTCTGCCGCAGCCAGGAAGCGGAGCGGTCTCCCGCCCCCCAGCGGGTGATTGCTTCCATTGTCACGGCCGTCATCATCGCGGCGACTTCTTCCACATCGATCTGCTCGCCAAGCTCGCCGCGTTCCCTACCGTGACGGAGGAGGGATTCGAAGGCGACACTCAGGCGAGGGATCGCCAGGGTTCCATCATCCGGTCGCCCCACGAAGCCAAGGGCGCCGGCCCGCAGCGCGGCCCCCCTGGGCGCGCGAACAACGCGTCGAGCCATCGAGGTCATCATCTGATCGCTCAACGAGCGCAGGGGGACGCCTCGCGCGGTTCCGGCCTCGACCTGGTCGATCATCGCCTGGATCGTCGCCGAGCTCATCTCAAGGAGAATCGCCTCCTTGTTGGGAAAATGGAAATAGAAGGTTCCCTTGCTGACCCCGGCTGCGTGAGCGATATCAGCCACGGTGCTCGCTTCGTACGCCGCATCGAAGTCACCCTCGCTCCAAAGACGAAGGGCGGCGCGAGTGAGGGCCAGACGACTCTCCCGTGACCTGGTGTTCACAAGCGTCGCCCGCTGGCGGGGCGGGGTACGCGTTCGGCCGGGTTCCATCACGGGAATCATACGCAGCGCGGACCGCGACCATTCCGATCTTGCAGGACACCCCTTCTCGGATCACGGGATGGTTCCCGGACGAGTCGAGGGCCGGGCAGGTGGGGCAGCCAGGCAGGTGGGGCGGACCTCGACCGGCACGGAGGAGGCGTGCCGGCAGGGGCGCCAGGGGCGCCCCGCCGGGGCCGACAAGCCCGGCCCGGCCCCGCTGTTCACCGCCTGGTCTCAGCGCCTGGTGTAGATCACGCCGAGCTTGTCGGTCTCCGTCCCGGCGCGGCCGTGGAAGCCGGCGATCTGCCAGCCGGACGGCGCGGTGCGGGCGGGGAAACAGACGCATCGGTACTCCGCATCGGCAGATGTCGGACGGAATCTGGCGTCGGAAAACTACGGTCGGAGATACGCGGCGGTCAATGAACAACAGGTAGAACACTGACCTAATAGTCACCGCCGTTCCTCGCACGCCCGGGGTTCTGACCCCCCTACTCGGCCAGGTCGGCGTCGACGAGTGCCCAGGCGGCCCAGGCCGGATGCCGGGTCGTTCGTCAGGCACGCATGTTGGCGCCGCCGTCGATCGCCCAGACCTGACCGTTGATCCATTCGGCGTCGTCCGAGAGCAGGAAGGACACGACGGCGGCCAGATCGCTCGGGCGGCCCAGCCGGGTGGTGGGGACCTCTTTCAGGAACCTCTCCTGGAGCGCGACGTCGTTCTGGACCTCCTGCGTCTCGCCCATCACCAGACCCGGCATCACCCCGTTGCAGCGCACGCCCCTGGATCCCCAGTTCCCGGCGACGTGCCGCGTGAGCGCATTGACCGCCGATTTCGAGGCCGCATAAGCGGGCCGGAGACGGTCGCCTGCGCTGACCGCCGCACCGGACGAGGTGTTGACGATGCCACCGCCACCGTTCGCGAGCAGATGAGGCAGGACGGCACGAATGGTCCGCACGAACCCGACCACGTTGACGTCCAGTGTTCGATGCCACACGTCGAGATCGGTGTCCAGTACCGACTTGTCCCGCCCGAGGTTGCCGGGCGACAGGTCCGCGCCGACGTTGAACAGGCCGTGGACGGCACCGAACTTCTCCAGCGTCGTATCGACCATCTCATTGACCGAGTGCTCGTCGGCGAGGTCGAAGTGGACAGCGACCGCGCTGCCACCGGCCTCGTTTATCTCGCTGACGGTGCTCTGCGCTCCGGCGAGGTTGATGTCGCCAACTACTACCTTGGCACTCTCCTCGCCGAGCCTCTTTGCCGCCCCGGCACCGATTCCGGTGGCCCCGCCCGCCACGATGAAGACCTTGTCCGCCAGTCCGCGCATCTCACTGCTCCCGCACTCTGGTACTGAAAAGCCATTCCCCCGCGTGTCGTCGCGCCAGGATCATCGGCCGCGCCCCTGGCGCGACGACAGCACATCCCTTCCAATCGCCCAGCGATCAGATCACCCCATCCACTGACCGCCCGCGACGTCGATGGTCTGACCACACATGTAGTCGGCGGCCTCCGAGCAGAGGTACGCGACCATGTTGGCGACCTCTTCCGGCAGGCAGACCCGGCCCAGCTGCACCTGGTTCTTCAGCGCATCGATGATGGACTTCCGGCCCGCGAGCTGCGCCTCGTTCTGCGGCTCGAAGAGCATCGCCTTCATCTCAGACTTGATCATGATACCCGGAGCCACACCAAGCACGTTGACGCCACGGGACGCGACCTCGTGCGCGAGATTACGGGTGAAACCGATGACCCCAGCCTTGCACGAGCAGTAGACCGTCAGGCCGGGCTGCTGAATTCGCCCACCCACCGCCCCGATGTTGATGATCTTCCCTGAGCCCTGGGGCAGCAGGTACTCCAGCGCCGCGTGGGCGCCGTACATCATCATGGTCAGGCTGCCCAGGACGGTCCGGTCGATCTCTTCCTTCGTGTGCTTCTCGAAGGCCCCGGCGGCCACCATGACCGGGTTGTTCACCATGATGTCCAGACCGCCGAGCGCCTCCCGGCTCTCCCGCACCGCCCGATGGACCTGGTCCCAGTCCGACATGTCCGCGCGGATCGGAACGGTCTTCACGCCCCAGCGCTTCGCGATCTCCCCCGCGCGCCGCTCGACCTTCTCGAAGGTCCGGCCGACCAGTGCGATATCGGCACCGGAACCAGCCAGCCGATTGGCGATCGCATGACCTAATCCGTCACCCCCCGCACCGATGACAATCGCCTTCTGGCCACTCAGGTCCAGCAGCTCACTTACCCGCTTGTCGATGATATGGGTGGGCAGCCGGTCCAGCCCCAGCGCCTGAGTCAGGTACTGCGTATCCGAATCCATGAGATCCCCTATCGCCGACCCAAAAAAAGTTTTATCCAGCACAGCAAGGCGCACCATCTCGTCTGGTTCCAAGGATGTTACGGCCATGCCGCCGGAGCATGCCAATACAAATTTCGACGCCTGGGTATACCGGTTCGGCATGACTGGTGTAGCATGCGCGCCATGGACACACATCGCCTCAGGTACTTCTTACAAGTCGCCGACGAAGGATCGATCAATCGCGCCGCGAGCGTGCTGGGGATCGCTCAACCCGCGCTGAGCCGTCAGGTCCGACTCCTCGAGGAGGACCTCGGCGTCACGCTGTTCCGGCGAACAGCTCGCGGTGTGCAACTGACAGAAGAGGGAGAACGGCTGCGCGCCACCACGACGGCGCCGCTGCGTCAGCTGGAGCTCGCTATGCGATACGTCGGGTCCCGTCTGGCGCGAGTCGAGCGGGCGCTGAATATCGGCCTGCCGACGACCGCCGCCTGTGTGCTGGCCGCACCGTTACTGGACAGCCTGAGCATGGTTTTTCCCAAAGTCGACTTCCAGGTGCGCGTCGGGAGTACCGACGAACTCGTCGACGGCATGTTGAAGGGCTCCGTCGATATCGCGGTGATCCATCCTGTCCTGGACGGTCGACTGTTCCAGGAGGAGCTACTGGTGGAGGATCTTGTCGTTGTCGGGGGCGCCGCATCGGACCTCACGCCTGACCGGGCGATCGGATTCGCCGAGCTCACCGACTGCCCGCTCGTTCTGCCGGCCTCCCAGACCGGAATCCGCAACAGTCTCGAGAACACGGCGCTGAAGCTCAAGCTGAAACTGACGTCCAGATTCACGACCGACTCGCTTCAGGTGGCAAAGGATCTCATCGCCGCAGGCCGCGGATACGGCATTCTCCCGCTTTCCGCCTGCGCTACCGACATCGAGAACAAAAGGCTGTGCTACGCCCCGCTTCGCAATCCCGCACTCACGCAACGGCTGGGCACCGGCACCACGTCCCACCTGGAACTGCCGCGTGGTTTCGCGACGAAGGTCGGCCAGGTCATCCGCGACGAGGCGGAGCGGCTCGTCGGGTCCGGTGTGTGGGCGGCGCGGATCTCCCCGCCACAGCGTGGGGCCTGATCTCGGCTGCCCGCGCGCGGCTTTCGCCGCTCCTGGCCCCACGGCTTGCGCAGGGCCCGGTCCGACGGTCAGGCCTTTACCTGCGCCGCCGCCTGCGCCGCTGCCTGTTCCGCCGGCTCGCGCCGCAGGACCGAAGGGCCGATGGCTTCCGCCGGAGTCATGCCGCGGCGCCGGCTGGCGCGTCCGCCAGCCGTTCCACGACCGGTGCGAAGGATTCGGGGCTCGCACCGAGCGGCGTTGTGAAGTAACTGATCCCGAACCGGTCACGGACGTCCAGGATTTTCCGGCAGACGTCGTCCAGCGAACCGATGGCGACCATCGGCGACGAGCCGAGGTCCGCTCGCGACGGGACAGCGCCCCCGGACGATCCTCGGACCTGCCGGCCAAAGCTCTGAAAGCAGGTCTCAAACGCCGCTTCCGGATCATCGGTGATCGTCACGTTCAGCAGTTGGGCTCCCAGCTCGATGTCGCCGAAGCGATCCCCGGCGGCAGCGCGGACCCAGCCGATTCTCTCCTCGTAGGCCTCGCCGCTGAACGGGTGCGGTTCGGCCGGCCGGACCTCCTGCGGAAGCCGGGGCATGATCTGCACGATGTCGGCGTGGCGCCCGGCGACCGAGAGCAGTTTGCGACCGCCGCCGCCGATCATGATCGGCGGGTGCGGGCGCTGCAGAGGTCGTGGGGTGCCACGAAGAGCATCAATCGTGAAGTTCGCGCCTGAGTAGCTGAACGGAGCGTCTCCGAACAGGCCTTTCAGGATGATGACCACTTCCTCGAGCCGCGCGATCCGCGCGGCGGCCGGGTCGTACCGGATGCCGGCCTGTTGGTACTCGGCCTGCATCCATCCCGCGCCGAGCCCCACCTGCAGACGCCCCTGGGACAGCACGTCCAGGGTGGCGAGCTCCTTGGCGAGGACGGCGGGATGCCGTAGATCCTGGTTGAGGACAGTCTGGGTCAGCCGCAGCGCGCTGGTCGCGTCGGCGACCGCCTGGAGCGCGATCAGCGGAGCGTACCGGATCATGAAATGGTCGGCGAGAGCGAAGGTCGAATAGCCGAGACGCTCGATGGCCTGCCCGGCCTCCCGGAGCGCCGAGAGGTCGGAGATCCGGCCCGGGCCGGTGTTGAACCGGATCGGCCGCGCCGGTGACAGATGAGCCTCGCTCGACTCGCCCGTGACCGGCATCCTCGGCATCGGCCTCGGGTAGGCATTCCCGGGCTCCGCCATCACTTGTCCCGCTCTCCGCTCCGGCGGCATCGACTGCGCAAGGGGGCCACCTCACCGTTCACACGCCCCGGCGGCGCCGACGTCCGCGGAGCACGCCGTCAGTTGGGAGATCCGGCACAACCTGACACCAACATCAACACGCGACGGTAGTCGCATCCTGGTCGAGCAGCAAGAGCTGCCGCCCGGCGCCTCCCGGTAGCCGTGCGTCGGGAGGCCGGCGAGATAGCTCTGCGGGGTCTTGTCATAGCCGGTGGCGATACCTCGCCAGGCCTTCAGCTTGTTGATCAGGCGCTCGACGGTGTTCCGCTCCGTGTAGAGATCGGTGTCGTGGCTGACGGGCCGGCCGCCCTTGCTGCCCTTCTTCTTCCGGTTGGCGGCCTGATCCCTCTTCTCCGGGATGACTGCCTGATGTGGCGTTTCCGCAGGTAGGGATGGTTGCTGCGGGACGCGTAAGCCTTGTCCCCGGCGACCGCGTCGGGGCGGGCGCGGGGACGGCCGACGCGCCCCGGGGACCCGTACCTTCGTCAGCACGGGGATGAACTGCGGGCTGTCCGCGGCCTGCCCCGCGGTCAGGACGAACGCCAACGGGCGGCACCTGCGGTCGGCGGCGAGGTGGACCTTGCTGGTCTGCCCGCTCCTCGATCGTCCGAGTAAGGCAGCTTTCAGCCGGAGTCCACGCCGGCGCCGGACACGTCGTCGCTCCTCCCGCTCGGGATCGTCTCCGCCGTTCTGCCCGCCTTGTTCCTCCGGGCCGCCCCCGCGTCATGCAGAACGATCTACCGGATCAGACCCCACCATGAGAGCGAATCCCACAGATAGATCACAACTGGATACACGCCCTAGCGGGATCCTCGAGTAGCACCCCTTCACAGCTCAGGAAGGGAGATCTCCCATTCGGTCGGGTCGTTGTCCTCGAGGATCGCCCACTCGTCTTCCGTAGCGCCCTGCTGATCCTGAAGGCCCGTGGTGGGCGCCTGACCGGATCCAGTCGAGCTGACCGAACACTGCGGACCAGACACGACGATCACCGGTCGAGGACCTGCGACAGCGGCCGTGTCGGCGGCGGCCGGGGCGTTGATCGTGGTTCCCCCGATATTGCCGGAGTTACCGGCCCCGACGGTGGGCCCGCCCGCGGCGATCCCCCCGAATGCGGCAGTCGTACCGCCGGCCGTGTTCCCCGTTCCACCGACGATTCCGGTGCCTCCCACAGTCGGCCCAAGGCCACCGATCGTGAGACTTCCGATGATCAGGTTGACCGTCCGCTTTTCATTGAACCAGTCGTCCTCGAACAGGTCGTCCTCGAACAGGTCGTCCCCGTCCGAGTCCACCGCCCCACCGGCCAGATCCACGAGGCATGGGCCGGCCTGCGACTGCAACCACGCCGCCGTCGTGGCTTCATCAGCGGGACCGAGCTGATAGCACGTCACACCGTTTCCGGTGTTCCCGGCCGATCCGACACCGCTTCCCCAGCAAATTGGAGCCGCAGCCGATCTCGCACCCTTCTTCCCCTCCTGCGACGGATTTACGGAAACAGTGCTCGCCGACGCGGGAGTCGCCAACAGCAGGGCTGCCGCGGACAGTCCGCCGGTAAGAAACACGCTTCTCGAGTATCTCCTGATATCCATTTGACTCCTTGTTCGAGCGAAGGTCCAGGACCAGCACCGCGCGATGGTAGCCAGTGAATCTCCGGCCACCCCGGCAACCCTGCTACCCGCGTGTCGACGACGATCTGGGCCATCAGCGCATCGGAACGTGGGGTTTCGGTCCGCAGGCGGTCGCCTCACCCGAAGTCCACTGAGCGTCGAACATCACCTCGACCGCGTCGCGAACTCGTGGGCTGCACTGAAGGGGGATTTCAGGCACGTATCGTCACGACGACGGTATGGTGGAACCGCCGAACCCGAACCACCTGTGGATCGGCGCAGGCCCGGCGGGGATCAGAAGGCGGCCAGGGACAGCAAGCCCGGCCGGGGCGGTGAGGAGGCGACGGGCCTTTCCTTTACGGCGCCCCGAGTGCAGAGGTGGCTTGGCCGGGGCCGTCTTCGTCGCCGGACGTTGTCCGGCTAGGTGGGACAGCCTTTCCCGGTTCTCTGCGGCTTTGAAGGTTGTCGCGGCGCGGATCAGCATCCCGGCCAGGAGGTGGGCTTCTGCGGGGGTGAGGCATTCGTGGCCGCCGCGGGTCGCGCCGGGATCATCGAAGTCGGTGGTGACCACCCGGCGGGCAGGTCGTGGACGCGGTGACGTACCGCTCGATCCGCGCGCACTGGCCGGGCAGATGACGAGCTCGTTGACGTCCACGCCGGGCGGCTGCCCGATTTCCCGCACGTTGCGCTGGACGGTGGCGATATAGCTCGCGGGATACGGGTCGGCTTCCACGATCCGGTAGACATCGACCGGGGCCAGGGCGGCGGACGACGCGTCGATGCCATAGGGTCAGGTCGCCCGCGGGATCAGTAACCAGACTTCGACCCGCAGTAGGTAGGCCGACGTGGAGAGTAGTTATCCTCGAGCGCGGCTACTTCCTTGTCGCTGAGGTCGATGTCCAGGAAAAGGGGCCTGCCCGATCCGTCGGTCGTCGGATTGGACGACCCACGAGTCTGCTCACATCACCGTCCCAAAGCGTGATGCCGAGCTCGACGGCCTGCCGGAAGATCGGCTCCGCCGCATCCGTGTCGAGCGCCCAGTCCCGCCCGGTGTTGGGCTTGCCAAAGCTCATGCAGCCGAGCGCTATGCGACTGACCTTCAATCCTGATGATCCCAGCCGGGTGTACTCCATGTGCTCATCCAACATCGGTACCCACCGCTGCTGGGGGGGGCACTGCCAGTGCCCCCCCAGCCTGACCGGAAGCGAGATTTTCCCCTGATATACAGGCGGAAAATCCGGTGCACCGTGCCCGGCCGGGCCGCCGGCGCTCAGCTCAATCCCCGGCTGCGGCCGATGCTCGGGTAGAACCCGCTACGCGGTGGCGACGGAGATCGATTTGACGTCGAGGTAGCCCTCAAGGCCCTCACGGCCGAGCTCGCGGCCGTAGCCGCTGGCCTTCACTCCCCCGAAGGGAGCCGCGGGGTCCATGGAGTAGCCCTGGTTCACGCCGAAGGTACCGGCCCGGACCCGGCCCGCCACCTCGAGCCCATGCTCGGTGTCCGCGGTGAACACGGAGCCGGCCAGGCCGTACTCCGAGTCGTTGGCGATGCGAACGGCATCGTCCTCGTCGCCGTAGGGGATGACGACGAGCACCGGGCCGAAGATCTCCTCCCGGGCGATCGTCATCGAGTTGTCCACCTCACTGAAGACGGTCGGTCGCACGTACCATCCACGATCGATCCCGTCGGGCAGATCGGTGCCGCCGACGACGAGCCGGGCGCCCTCCCGCACGCCGATGTCGATGTACCGGCGGACCCGTTCCTGCTGGCGCCTGGCCACGAGCGGGCCCATCTCGGTCGCAGGATCGGCCGGATCGCCGATTCTGATGGCCGACAGGGTTGCCGCGAGCGCATCGGCGTAGTCGCCGACGCGGCTCGTGGGCACGAGTACCCGGGTGAGGGAGTTGCAGATCTGCCCGGCCATGCCCATGCCCGAGAGGCGGACGGCGCGCGCCACGGTGGCCGGGTCGGCGTCGTCCAAAGCGATGGCCGCCGACTTTCCCCCGAGCTCGAGGCTGACCTTGGTGAGGTTGGGAGCGCATGCCGCCGCCACCTGCCGGCCGGCCGCCGTCGAGCCGGTGAAGGAGACCTTGTCGATGCCGGGGTGGGCGACGAGGTAGGCGCTCACCTCACGGTCGGCGGGGATGACGTTGACGACGCCCGGCGGCAGGCCGACCTGGTCGAGCAGGTCGGCGAAGAACAGCGCGTCGAGCGACGACTCGGGCGCCGGCTTGAGCACGACGGTGCAGCCGGCGAGTAGCGCCGGGACGACCTTGGTGACGGTCAGGAACTGCGGCATGTTCCAGGGGACCACCGCGGCGACGACGCCCACGGGCTCCTTGCGCAGGATGATGTCCTGGCCGTATACGCCTGGCCGCTTCTCCTGCCAGGAGTAGCCGGCCGCCGTGTCGGCCAGCGCGGTCATCAGCGCCCCGGGCAGGGCGACCTGCGCGCGCCTGGCGAACGAGATCGGCGCGCCCAGCTCGGCGGTGATGAGCTCGGCCAGCTCGTCGCGATGCCCGCGGTAGAGCGTGGCCAGCCGCCGGATCACCTCGACCCGCTCGGCCGGATCGGTCCGCGGCCACGGCCCCTCGTCAAAGGCCCGCCGCGCCGCGGCGACGGCGCGGTCGACGTCCTCCGTGCTCGCCGCGGCGACGCGACCGATCAGCTTCTCGGTGTGCGGCGAGGTCACCTCGATCCTGCTGTCGGTGCTCGGCGCGACCCATGCGCCTCCGACGAACATCTGCTCCCGCTCCCACATGAGTGCTCCCTGCGCCGATGCCAACACCCTGGACCGCGATCTTTGGGACACGGTCAGCTTCCCGGTTCTCCACGTGCCGGCGCCACATCTGCTGCCCGGCTCATGTCCTTCCGCGCACCAGGTCGATGCACCAGGCCCCGCACCGTGTTCCGGTGGAGGCCGACTGGTCGCGCGCGGAAGTGAACGTGACCCAGCGTGGCGCTGTCGAACGCATCGCACTGTCCGGTGCCGGGGACCTCGACGCGGCCGCTGGAGCCGCGGAGCCCCCGCGGGACGACACGTACCCGAAGGCCGCCGTCCGGCCGTCCGGCCGCCGGCGAACGGGGGCGCCGCACGCATCGGATATCGCACCGAGCGGTGGCGCGGGTAGCACGGCGAGGTGTTCTTTTGGCACGCGCAAATGACCTCCCGATGAATCAAAGGAAAAGCGGAGACTACGAACTCGAAACCTGAGATCCACGGCACAGCCGTCTGGTCCCGCGCGGACCAACTGACCGCAGACAAGGCCGCCTGTCTTGGTATCGTCGGGGCGCACCTGCCGACCATTCAGACGGCCGGCGGACGGATCACCGTTCAGAGGCAGCGCTCCACGGAAGATTCACCAGTGACCGGGATGCCACGTTCACGGCGCGTGTGACACGCGAAACTTCCCGATCCCGTTTTTCTTTCGAGACCATCATCCAGGGGGCCCGATGTTCTCCCGTCGTCGAACGTTGTGCTCGGTGCTGGCCGCGGTTTCCGTCGGCGCGGCGGGTCTCCTCGCCGGCTGTTCGTCGCCCGAGGCCAGCGCGGCGACCGGCTGCGCCACACCGGGTGTGGGCGCCCAGCAGATCGATCTCGGTGTGCTGTACCCGGACACCGGGCCGGCCGCGGAGCGTTCCGACGCCGTCCGGGGCGGGATCGACGCCCGCATCGGTGAGGTGAACGCGGCCGGGGGCGTGCACGGCCGCAAGGTCGTCTACCAGTGGCGCGACGACAAGGGGTCCGCCACGGAGAACGCGATGGGCGCCCGCGACCTTGTCGAGCACCAGAACGTCTTCGGTCTCATCGAGCTGTCCGTCGCGGCCTCAGGAAGCGCGCGCTACCTCGCCGACCGGGGAGTTCCCGTGACGGGCCTGGCCCACGAGCAGGTCTGGTCGACGATGCGGAACATGTTCGCCTTCACCTATGTGACCGGCGTCGCCGTCGACACCCAGGGCCAGTTCGTGCGTTCCCAGGGGGGCCGGCGCGCGGTGACCCTGCAGCCCGCGCTGTCCGCGGGCATTTCGGATACCGCCGACAAGTACGCGCGCAGCCTCGCCGCCAGCGGAATACCCGTGGTCGACACGGTGAACTTCACCCCGAACGTCGACAACCCGGCCGCGGCGGCCTCCAGGATCGTCGCGGCGAAGGCGGACACGGTCATCGGCCTCATCCCGCCGGACAGCCTCGTCGGCATCCTGAGCACACTACGGCAGGCCGGCCACCCGCCGAAGGTCGTCCTTTCCGGCAACGGCTACGACAAGAGGCTCCTGGAGACCTTCGGCGCACAGGCGGCGGGAATCACCGTGCCGCTCGTCTACCGGCCACTGGAGCTCGGCGGCCCGGCGATCCGGACCTACCTGGAGGCGATGAACCGGTACGCGCCGCAGGTCGCCCAGCCCGAGAACGACAGCTCGGTGCTCGCCTACATCAGCACCGACATGTTCCTGGAGGGCCTGCGCCTCGCCGACGCCTGCCCGACGCGTCAGGGCTTCATCGACCGGCTGCGCGCCCAGAACAGCTACGACGCCGGTGGCCTGATCAGCCCGATCAGCTTCCGGACGGGCGCGGGCCGGCCCACCACGTGCTACTCGTTCGTCCAGGTCAACGGCTCGGGCAACGCGTTCCTCGTCCTCGAGCCGAACCTGTGCGGCAACACGCTCTGATCTTTGTTCCAGGAGCGCCACGGTTTCCGCACCCGCCCGCCAAGGGTGGACCGACGGAGGTGGAAACGGATCAAACGGATCAGTGGAAGCCGAGCCCGTCCAGCAGCCGCTCGCTCTCGGTCCAGAGGCGGGCGGCGGCGGCATCGTCCCGCGCGGCTTCGGCGGGTAGCTCCTCCGCCCTGCGGTGGAAGTAACGCCCGCCGGTGCGGCCTCCTTCGGGCTCGGTGGCCAGCCAGGCCAGCGTCTCCGCCGGTTCGTCGGGTGGCACCGTGTCGGCCGCGGCCATGTGCGCCCGCATCGCCGCGTCGCCGTGCGCGCTGAAGTTGCTGGCCACGACGCCGGGATGCATGGCCTGGGCGACGATCCCGTCCGGCCCGGCCCGCCGGGCCAGCTCGCGGGTGAACAGGATGTTGGCGAGCTTGGCCCGGCAGTAGGCGACGGCGGGACGGAACTCGCCGAGGCTCTGCAGGTCGTCCCAGTCGAGCCCGTCGACCGCGCGGTGGCCGCTCGACGACACGGCGATCACCCGCGTCGATCCGGCGGGCAGGCTGGCCGCACTCGCCCGCAGCAGGGGCGTGAGCTCCCGGGTCAGCAGGAACGGGGCGAGGTGGTTGACGGCGAAGGTCGCCTCGGTGCCCTCCGCGCTGATGATCTGCCGGTCCCGCACGCCGCCGGCGTTGTTGATGAGGACGTCGAGGCGCGGGGTGAGGTGCTGGATCTCGCCGGCCACGCGCCGGACGTCCGCCATGAGGGTGAAGTCGCCGCGCAGCATCGTGAAGCCGCCGTCCTTGCGCGCCGCCGCGGCGATCTCGGCCTCGGCGGCGGCGCTGCGTACCGGATCGCGGCCGATGCCGATCACCTGCCAGCCCTGCTCGGCGAGAGTGCGGGCGGTCGCCCGGCCTATCCCCGAGCTGGCGCCCGTGACGACGACGACGGGCCGGTCTGCGTAAGGCGGCAAGGACATCTCCATCAGATCGGCGGGGCCGGAGGCCGTCGCGGAGCAGGCGAACGGTGGCGTGCCGCACCGCGGCCCGGAACAGTGGGGCCTTGTCCGCGCAGCGGGCGTAGATCGCGCGCCCGGCCATAATGACACCCACAAGGTGTCATTTGTCAAGCCCGACAGCGCCTGATCACGGGCGGCCCGTCGACCGCCCGTGATCGACAACGGGTGTCCGCGAACGGAACGGATGCCTACATGCGGGCAGATACCGTCGAGGGGGTGCACCGGACGGGCTGGACGGCTCGGCGTTGCTCCATGGCCTGGCGGCAATCGATTGGAGACTTCCGTTCTGTGAGCATCCTCGACGACGCCCGCGAGGGCATGGACCTCGACGTCCGACCGCAGGACGACCTGTTCGGCCACGTGAACGGCCGGTGGCTCGCCGAGACGGAGATCCCGTCCGACCGGTCGAGCTGGGGCCCGTTCGTGCAGCTGGCCGACGACGCCGAGCGGCAGGTCCGCGACATCATCACCGACCTCGCCACGCGGGACCCGGCCACCCAGGGCGAGGACGCGCGGAAGATCGGCGACCTCTACAACTCCTTCATGGACACCGAGGCGATCGAGGCGCTCGGACTGGGCCCGGTGCAGCCACTGCTGGACGGCGCGCGCGGGCTGAGCGACGTCCGCGGCCTCGCCGCGTTCCTCGGCGAGCTCGAGCGGATCGGCGGCGCCGGACTGTTCGGCTCCTACGTCGACACCGACGACCGCAACTCGGACCGCTACCTGTTCCACCTGCGCCAGGGCGGCCTCGGCCTGCCGGACGAGTCGTATTACCACGACGACAAGTTCGCCGAGACCCGCCAGAAGTACGTCGACTACCTGACCCGGATGCTCGGGCTGGGCGGGCACCCCGACCCCGAGGGCGCCGCGCAGCGGATCCTCGACGTGGAAACCCTGCTCGCGAAGGGCCACTGGGAGCGGGCCGAGACCCGCGACGTCCAGAAGACCTACAACCTGATGACGGGCGGACAGCTGGCCGCGCTCTGCCCGGCGTTCGACTGGGACGCCTACGTCACCGGTCTCGGTGGGTCGCTGACCGGCCCGCACGCGACGCTGGCGGAGGCGTGCGTGCGGCAGCCGTCGTTCTTCGAGCACCTGTCGACCGTGCTGACCGACACGCCGGTCGACGTGTGGCGCGACTGGCTGGTCAGCCGCGTGCTGCGCTCGGCCGCGGCCTACCTGCCCGACGTGTTCACCGAGACCCACTTCGACTTCTACGGCCGCACGCTCAGCGGCACGCCCGAGCTGCGGGCCCGCTGGAAGCGCGCGGTGGCGTTCGTCGAGGGCGCGATCGGGGAGTCCGTCGGCAGGGAGTACGTCGCCCGGCACTTCCCGCCGCACGCCAAGGCACAGATGGACGACCTCGTCGCGAACCTGCTCGCGGCCTACCGCTCGTCGATCTCCCAGCTGGACTGGATGACGGAGGAGACCAAGCAGCGGGCGTACGAGAAGCTCGAGACGTTCCGGCCGAAGATCGGCTACCCCGACCGGTTCCGGGACTACTCGGCGCTGCCGGTGCGCCGCGGCGACCTGATGGGCAACGCCCGCGCCGCCGCCGCGTTCGAGACCGATCGGGAGCTGGCCAAGATCGGCTCGCCGGTGGACCGCGACGAGTGGTTCATGCTCCCGCAGACCGTCAACGCCTACTACAACCCGGGCACCAACGAGATCTGCTTCCCGGCCGCCATTCTCCAGAAGCCGTTCTTCAGCCCCGACGCCCACCCGGCCGAGAACTACGGCGGCATCGGCGCGGTGATCGGCCACGAGGTCGGTCACGGCTTCGACGACCAGGGCGCGCAGTACGACGGCGCCGGCAACCTCAACGACTGGTGGACGCCCGCCGACAAGGCTGCCTTCGAGGTGAAGTCGAAGACGCTGGTCGAGCAGTACAACGGGTTCGAGTCACGCAACCTGCCGGGCGAGAAGGTGAACGGCGCCCTCACCGTGGGCGAGAACATCGGCGACCTCGGCGGCCTGACCATCGCCCACCAGGCCTACGTCATCTCCCAGGGCGGCGAGCCGTCGCGGGAGGACCGACGTCGGCTGTTCATGAACTGGGCCTACGTGTGGCGCAGCAAGCGCCGGCTCGAGCTCGAGCGGCAGTACCTCACCACCGACCCGCACAGCCCGCCGGACCTGCGCGCCAACATCGTGCGCAACCTCGACGAGTTCCACGACGTCTTCGGCACCGAGCCCGGCGACGGGCTGTGGCTGGACCCGGCCGACCGGGTCCGCATCTGGTAGGCGTTCCGCGTTCGGACTGTTCACCGGCATCGCGCCCGCGGGTCTCGGCCCGCGGGCGCACCTCCGGCCCGCCGCCGAGGTGCCCCCCACCCCCCGGCACCACCGACGACCCCCACCAGTGGGAACGCGACACCCTGCGCCTGGCCACCGTCCTCGAGATCCGCCCCCGGTTCAGCCCCACCGAACAGGCCCGCGCCCGCACCGTCGCCGCACGCGACCAGCGAATCCAGATCGGGATCGACAACCCCGACGACGGGCTGACCCAAACCCTGGCCGCCGGCCCCGAACTCCTACGCCGCTGGAGCACCGCCGAAGCCGACGCCCCCTACGCCTGGGCCGTCATCACCGCCGCCGTCGACGCGGCCCGCCTCGGCGTCCGCACCCCCCTGACCACCGACCTGCTCCGCGCCGCCGCCCCCGACTACTGCACCCCCCGCCAGAAGGCCACCGCACCCGCCAACTGGTTCGAAGACGCCCTCACTTACGCCACCACCCCCCTCCACGGCACCACCGCCCTCCGCGACCACCTCACCCACCCCGACGACCTCCATGCCATCACTACCGGCGCCCTCGACCGGCGGCTCTACACCATCGTCATTCCCCTCCTACGCTCCCGCGCCGATGCGGGCGACCCGGAGGCTGCCTACCAGTTGGCTGAGCTGCTGGCCGTGGCGGGGGATCGTGACGAGCTGCGCGCTCGCGCCAACGCCGGCGACGGGTACGCCGCCTACCGGTTGGCCAGGATGCTGGCCGCGGCGGGGGATGATCGGCTGCACCGGTTCGGGTTTGACGTGCACGGGGAGATCGCTGACGGGCCGGCCTGGTAGCCGCTGGCAGGGATCACCCGCGGGGGACACGCCCCGACCGCGCTCTCTGGTGCCCGGTAACTGCTTGCGCATCCCAGGCCCCAGACCCCCGGCCAGCCCCCGGGGAGCGTCTTACCGGGCTGGGTGGCCGCAGCGCGTGCGGGTGCGGCTGCTGCGGGGTGCGGGGGTGCTGGCAGCACATCGGCCGCACCGCGTTGTCGATGCCGCTGGCCGGGTCGGTGTCCTGGCAGGTCCAGGAGCAGTAGGCGTGGGCGGCCCACGATCGGGAGCAGGATCTCCTCCACGCACCAGCGGCACACCCTCGGCACGGGCCCATCCTGACCGGGGCGACGCCCGCGGTGATCCTCCGTCCGGGGTCAGTCCTCCCGCGTCGAGTGACACGGTCAGCTGAAACCACGGGATCTGTGCGGCGATGGCCCCGAGGCGGACCGCCGACGTGATCACCATTGAGGAGAGGGCGGTCACTGGACGGGAGCGGCTGCTCGGGGGCGAGTATCCGGCGAATGATCGCGATGGTGGCTCCCGGTCGCCCCTGTATCGAGCGTTCTGATGCGGTACGCAGCGACTGCGCGACTCTCCGGCCCCGACCGGCTGGGAGTCGCCGATTAATAACTTCCGTTTTTGATGTTGCTTGGATCGATCAGGCTGGTGAGGTCCTGGACGGTGGGCGCGGTGATCGGTGCGGGTTGGATCCGCCGGTCGAGGCCGTCCAGGACCGGGGTCATCTCGTGGATCGCGTCGCCGACAGCGCCGCGTGGTGAACCCAGCAGGCGGGTGAGGGCCTGCTGCTGGGTCTTCCAACGATGGTGGATCAGGGTGACGAGCAGCCGGTCGGACAGCGACAGGGGCCCGCGCCGCAGGACGCGGTGACGTGCGCGTTTGTGGTGCAGGCTGATCGGCGGGTGGTCGAGGATGTACTGCTCGGCGGCGGCGAGCAGGGCGGTGAACTCGCCCGGGTCCATACCGGTGATGGTCGGATGGTGCAGCCAGTCCGGGGCCCGGTCGTCGGGCTGGCCGGTCTCGACGTACCGGGACGCCGGCGTCGAGACGGTGCGGGGTGGCGCCGGGACGAGGGTGTAGTTCCACTGGCCGTGCCAGTCATGGGCGGTCAGCGCCAAGGCGTCCATGACCTCGTCGGGCACGGTGAGACCGGTTGGGTAGGCGCCGGGGTCGAGTTCGGCGTGGACGGTCAGCCCGGTGCGGGTCGTCGTCGCGCCGATCGTGTTGACCACGACCTCGTGGCTGGTCAGGGGACGGCCGCGCCAGTTCGTGCTGATCCGGGAGAACAGCCGGTGTTCGATCTTGTTCCATTTCGAGGTGCCCGGCGGGAAGTGGCACACGGTGATCTGAAGGCCGGCTGTGCGGGCGAGGTCGGCCAGTTCCTTCTTCCACGCGCGGACTCGGTAGCCGTTGGCACCGCCGGCGTCCGCGGTGATCAGTAGCCGGGTCGCGGTCGGGTAGCGGTGGCGCCCTTCGCCGTCCCACCAGCGGCGCAGGGTCGCGACCGCGAACGCGGCGGTGTCCCCGTCGCAGCCGACCGACACCCAGCCGGTGTCGGCGGTGAGGTCGTAGACGCCGTAGGGCACCGCCTTCTGGGCGTTCTTCTCGGGGAAGTCATGGGCGCGGACCCGCACCGGCTGCCCGGCGCGGTGCCATTCCCGGCCGGCGACGGCGTAGTCGCCGAGGACTTCCTTCTTCTTCGTGTCGACGCTGACGACCGGCTGCCCGGCCGCGGTGAACTCCTTGACTCGCTCGTTGATGTAGCGGAACTGGCCGTCGCGGTCAGGGTGCCGGGCGCCCTCGGTCGTGCGTGAAGTGCCCTGCAGGCTGAACCCCTGCGCGCGCAGCAACGCGCCGACCGTGTCCGCGCCGACCGGATGCCCGCCGGCGGTCAGCTGCTCGGCGAGCCGGCGGGTGGACTTCACCGTCCACCGCAACGGTGACTCCGGATCCCCCCGCTGGTCGGGCTCGACCAGTGCCAGCAGCGCCGCCACCAGCTCCGGGTCCTTCTCCCGCAGCGCTTTGCGGCCCGCGCCCGGCGCGCGCACCCGGCCCGTCGGGACGGCGCCGGACTCCAGCTCGGCCACGCCACGCGAGACCGTGTCCTGCGACACCCCGGCCGCCCGGGCCACCAGACGGATCCCGCCATGCCCGAACGCCCGTGCGTCCGCTCCCAGCACCAGCCGGCGTTGCCGCTCGTCCAGATGCGGCAACAGCACCGCGAACTTCTCCGCGAGCACCACCTCGTTGATCCGCTCCACGCGCCGGACCATCCCACGATCAACCACGTAGATCAAACACCGGAGTTATTTTCCGGCAGCTCCCAGGGGGGAGGCAGGGGATGCGGCCGGTGCCGCGGCCGCCTTCGAGACGCTGCTGACCGACGTGGTGCGGGTACTCGGCCCCGACCACCCCGACGCCCTCAACAACCTCGCCCGCTGGCGGGGGAGGGCAGAAGGGTCCGGAAAAGACCTTCCATGGCGTGAAGATCAGCGACCAGTGTCCGTCCCGGAAACGGTCAGTTCCGGGACGGGCGACGATCAAGACGCCGAGGGGCCCGAGTAGGCCGAAAACCGTCCCGAAAAGTAGTCCCGAAACCTCATGTCATTCCGACAGTATCGGGATGGTTTTCGGACGACGATCGCTGTTCGATGGTGGCAGCGGCGTACCGGTCTGGGTGTTTGCGTGTCCCCGCTCGCCGGGCGGGGACACGCTGGGTGGCTATCCGGCGAGTCGGAGTGCTGGCCGGTGGGGTGTGCCAATGATGGGTCAGTTGGTGGTGGTCGGGGTCAGGCGGCCCTCGAAGGTGATCGCGAGGGCGTTCAGGGCGGGCTTCCATCAGCTCGCGCGCACCGGTCGTCGTGCATCACCCGATACGGACCACTTCGGGAAGCTGGTACACGGCGAATGGGGCGCCGATGACCGGCGCGGCCACGTTACGGACCTCTGTGCCGGCGGGCGTTACGCCGACTTCGGTCCCGTAGTGCGCGTGGCCGTGCAAGGCCAGCCTCACCTGTCGCCGCTCGTCTGGGACCAGATTGTGCGGTGGGCCGCCGCCCATCTCGTCGTTCGGCGTACCGGTCGTATGGAGGTCTTCTGTCTTGCGTTCCGCCCAGGACATGGGTTCGCCGTCGATCGCCGCGCCGAGCAGGTGGCTGCCCAGGAACGGGTATAGCTCCAACGGCTCACCCACAAGGGTGTCGCGGGTCGGCGCGTAATGCGTGAGCGCCACCTGCAGGTCAACGTCAAGCTGCCCCAGCGCGTGCCGCAATGCCTGCGCGGTCGTCGCGGCGTGGCGAGCGAACGCCTTCATCTCCTCTTCACAATGCTTGGCGACCGTGTAGCCGGCGAAACCTCCACCGAATCCCTTGACGCCGGCAATCCCAACCTGTCCCCCAGCAGTGTCGACGACCGTTGCGGTCCCCTCCAGCACGGTCACGCCGGCATCGGTCAACATCTCGGCAAACGCCGTTTCTTCGCCGCGATCGTAGTCGTGATTGCCGAGAACGGCGATCACTGGCAGATCCAGCCCACCGAACAGATCGCACACCTCCGCGGCGGAATCGGTCCCGCCGTCCTGGGTGAGGTCGCCGGCGAGAAGAAGGAGGTCGGCCACCTCGACCGCGCGCCGATACACCGGCCGCAGTCGGGCCGCAGCCCCGGGCCTAGCATGCAGATCTCCGACAGCTGCGATTCGAACCATGGCCCGATCTTCCTTGAAGCTCGCCCGCAGAACACTGGATTGGGGTAGGCGTGATGCCGGCCGGCGACGCGCCGACGAGCTTGGCCCGCCAAGGCCACGCGCAGCCGCGAGGGGAACCACCGACGCGAGTAGCCACGGGGAGCGGGGGTCACCGACTCCGCGCGGCTGCTCGGGGAGGAGCACCCGGACACCGTGGCGGCGGTTGCTGCGTTGCGGGCGTGGCAGACCGAAACCTAGTTCGATCTTGTGGGTGTCGCCCGGGTGGTGTCTGGTTGGGGTACCCCAGATGGACATGCCGCCGTCACCGCACCACCCAGCACAGACGAGTTCGGACATCGACAGGAGGATCGGACCGTCTCACTGAATCCAGGTGGCGGCGGCCCTCACCTGCAACCAGGTCATGCGCCGCTGCTCCTCCTGCACGGCGAGAAGCGCAAAGCCGGCCTGTTCGATGATGTTCAGCAGGTCGTCACGGTCGTGGTGCACGAACCAGCGTCGGAGCGGGACCGACGGTGGATAGTCGTCCCGGTAGGGAGCGGCTTCCCAGCCCTCGCTGCCACCGAGGGACGTGGACAGACTCAGCACCCCACCGTTGCGCAGCAGCGATCGCCAGGCGCGCAGCGTGCTGGCGACCTCGGGGCGTGGGACATGCAGCAGTGCGGCGTTGGACCACAGGCCGTGAAAGGCCGCCGGTTTCAGAGGCGGGCGGCGGATGTCGCCGGCGGCCGCACGGCCACCGGCGGCCTGCGCCAGCCGTAGCATCTGCTCGGACAGGTCGACGCCGACCGCGGCCATCCCGGCGTGGGTGAAGACCGCGAGGTCACGGCCTGGCCCGCAACCGAGATCCGCGATCAACGCCGCGGCCGGTAGCAGGTCGAGGAAACCTGATCTCCACGCGGCCAACTCATCCGAGACCTCTGCGGTGCGGACTGCATAGTCCCGGGCGATGCGGTTGTAACTGGTCCTCGTCGCTGCGGCGGGGTCACGGTCATCGCCGCTTTCCACACGTGGGACTGGAACGGCAGGCATGGTCTCTTATCCATCTCCTGGGGGCTGGAGTACAGAGCCTGATCGCCGAGGCGATCGGGCGGCAAGCCAGTGGACGCGGGAGGAGACGGACTGAGGCTTGAGCTCGACTACGAGGACGGCGCGGCCCACCGTGCACGCGGGTCCGGACACCGGCGCAGATGTCTTCGGACATCGACAACGCCGCCAACAATCATTTTGAAACGGGCCGCTCGATCCGCCGGGCGAGAAGGCTCCTGCCCGGCGGATCGAGGGCATTTCTGCGACCAGGCCACACCGGCGGTTACGCAGAACGGAACACCGGGGCTGAAACCATGTGTTCACCGGTCGACAAAACCGGGTTCCTACTCCTTGATAAGGAGCCACGGGTCGAAGGTGGCGCGGGTGCCGTCCATCGCGAGAACCAGCGAGTACTGCTGGTAACCGGTCGTTCCGCGGGCCTCGACCCGACCCTCCCAGTAGTCGCCGTCCGGCGTGCTGACCAGCTTCGGCACACAGGTGCCGTTGTTGATGATCTGGCCGGTGAACTCGGCGATCTGCACGTCGTTCGACGGCGACACGGGCACGACGTTCCAGGCGACGAGCTGCCCGTCACGACAGGCGGTGCTCAGCCCCTCCTGGCCCTCGCCGCTGGAGCCGAAGTGCTTGTTCGTGTCGACGAGGTAGACATTGTCGCCCAGCGAGCCGGCGAGCGCACCCTCGACGTCGACGACAACGAGAACATTGACCGTCTTCACGGTTCCTCCGCGCAGTGTGGGAATGTGAACGGAACGACGTTCGTACGATAATTATGGATCTTTTGTTTCGCGCCCTTGTTCCTTCCAGGGGGAAGGGTAGCACGATGGTGCCAGACATCGAAGGAAGTTCTCCGTATCGGGTTGACCGGCGTACGGGAACGGCCCCACGGCACTCGAGGGCCGGTAACGGAATGTAAAGCGGCGGGGTGAGGTAACCGGGACTCGTGAAAGTCGCGCCGCGCGCCGATGCTGGTCAGCAGATATTGACGAGCCGGAAAGTGAAGCCCTCGACGGCTCCTTCCCTCACCCTCGGTCACACCCGGCGGCGGCGCGCACGCACGGCAGATGTCGACCCGGCCGGGGACGTGGTTCACGCCGAGGACGATGGCGTCGCCACAGCCGTACTGGCCGGGGACCTCCGCCAGGTCGTCGTCGGTCAGGGGAGCGGGATCGGCCATGGTGCCGATGCTCCCGTGTGTTCCGCACCGGTGACGCGGCCGGCGACCGATCCGGTGAGGACCAGGTGTCCCCGGGAGCACGCGAGGGTGGGCAGGGTGGCGCGGGCGACGAGAGCGGTGCCGTAGACGTTGGTGAGCACCATCTCGCGCCACTGCTCGGGGAGCCGGTGGCGTGCAGGAACGAGGTGGGGGTGAACACGCCAGCGTTCGCGAACACGGCGTCGAGGCGACCGAATGCATCCTGGGACGCGGCACATCTGGCACCTCGTTCCCCCTGGGACCCCGGCGTGCAGACGAGTTCGGACAGTGACACGACCCGCACGAGAAGCGTCAGATTAGAGTCCTCGGCGAGGTTTCTTGACGTGTGTCTGCTCGGTTCTTAGAGTTCAGCCTGACAGTTCGGGGTGCGGAAGGGGCCGGGGCGGATGCGGGTCGGCTACATCAGGGTCAGCAGCGTCGACCAGAACACCGTGCGCCAGCTCGACGGGGTCGACGTCGACCGGGTGTTCACCGACCGGGCATCAGGGAAGGACACCGCCCGACCGAAACTCGAGGAGATGCTGGCGTTCGTCCGCGACGGCGACACCGTGCTCGTGCACTCCATGGACCGCTTGGCGCGCAACCTCGACGATCTGCGCCGCGTTGTGCGGACCCTGACCGGCAAGGGCGTACGGGTCGAGTTCGTCAAGGAGAACCTCACCTTCACCGGCGAAGACTCCCCCGTGGCCACCCTGCTGCTCTCCGTCATGGGCGCGTTCGCCGAGTTCGAACGCGCCCTCATCCTCGAACGCCAACGCGAAGGCATCACCGCCGCCAAGCAGCGCGGCGTCTACACCGGCCGCACACCCGCCCTCACCCCCGAACAGGCCAACCAGCTCCGTGAACGCGCCGCCGCCGGTGAACGCAAAACCGACCTCGCCCGCGAGTTCGGCATCAGCCGCGAAACCGTCTACAGCTACCTACGGACCACAGCCGTCGCCGGCGTCACCGGCTGAGTCAGGTCGGCCTGTAGGGGGGTAGGGTACGCGCGTCGGGATCTACTTGGTACTTGGTGACACGGACCCGAGCCCCGGGGCCGAGGACAACGACCCGGTCCCGCGAGTGCGGCTGACGATGACGGTCGGCATGGGCTACTGCGACCCGCCGCCGCGCGAGTGATTCTCAGGCGGTCGCCTGGTCACGACGCGGCGTTGGTCGCCGCGTCGTCGTCTGGTCGACTCCGGTCAGCGGCCGGTCCTGTAGCCGGGTGCGCAGCGTGAGCCGGCGGTAGTCGGGGTGCAGGTGTGTTTACCGGCGAGACGCCCCTCGGACCGCCCACGGTTCGCCCGGTGCCGGTGCTCCTGTCGTGCGGTCGGCGGCGACCGTCTTCACGCCCAGCTTCGGCTTGTTCCGGGACACCGTGCCGGGGGATCCCGGTCAGGTGTCCGGTCCGTCGGGCCAGCGCGCAGAGGACCGCGACGGCGGCGAGCCCGGCTGCCAGGGCGGCAGGATGCTCGACGAGGAGCTCGCCGACCGGTTCGAGCGGGTTTCCTGACGTCAGGCCGGTCCGTTCGGCGAACCAGGTTGTCGCGAGCACTGCCCCAAGCGACGCGACCGCGGTCCGCAGTGCCGGGTAGACGACGGTGCCGCTGATCACGATCAGTGACGGCATCACCAGCGCTACGACGACCAGCTGGGTGATCTCGATGCCGAGGTTGAACCCGAGTAGCGTCGTGAGCAGACTCCTACGGCTGAGGTCGAACTCGCCCAGGAGCGCGGCGAACGCCAACCCGTGCAGCAGGCCGAACATGCCGGCGATCAGTACCTCGCCGCGGCGTACCAGGGGGCGGAGGGCGTGGATGGCCGAGACCAGGACGGATAGGGCGATTCCGCTCTCGACGAGCCGGGTGGGCAGGTGTATCCAGCCCATCGCGCCGAGCGCCAAGGTGATGGAGTGACCGACGGCGAATGCCGTGACGACGTGCAGGACGCGCCAGCCCGCGCGCCCGAGATCCTGGCGGCGCGCCCACCGACGCCCGGTGGCGGCCAGGGGGGCGGGCAGCAGCAGCATGACCAGGAACAGCAGGTGGTCGCTGCCCTCGCTGATGTGGTCGACACCGAGGTGGACCGCGGACACGAATCCCCGGCTCACGGACGCCGGGCCTGTGGTCGACGACGACAGGGCGGCCACAGGAACCGACTGGGTCTGCCACGACAGCATCGCCAAGGTGGTGTACGAGCCCGTGCTCCCGTAACGAGCCGAGACGAACACCCGGTGCGAGACGAGCTTGTCCATGACGGCGTCGTAGTGGAGAACGAAATCCCCCACCCTGCCCGAGCTCGGCGTCAGGGTGGCGTCGAGGACGAGGTTGTCAGCACCGTCGATCGACTCGACCCGCCCGCCGATGACGTGGGTCGTCCACGTCTGGCCGGTCGAGTCCGTCACCGATATGTCGTCCTGCACGTAGGCGCGCAGCGCGGTCACCGTCGCGTCGTCGAGCACGTCGGCCGCGGTGAGTTCTTCGTTCATCGCGATGCTGAGCTGGTCCAGGGGCAGGTCGACGGTGGCGGTGACGCTGCGCTCGCCGACGTCCAGTCGCACCGCGGAGGTGCTGAGCGGGTGCGCCGAGGCCTGCGGCGCGAGCGCGAGAACGACGGTCACGGTGCCGGCGAGGAGACCCAGGGCGCGTCGCATGCCGGTCAGCACGGGTGCTTGCTCCGTCTCCGTGGCGGCCGATCACGCGCTGGGGTTGGTGCTGCCGTAGTCGTCGTTCTTGTCGCGGTAGACCCCGTGGTAGTGAACGTTCGGGGTGCTTTGGCTGCGGGTGTTGACGAGCTCGATCCACACGCGGGGTCCGTCGATGCGCAGGTAGGTGCTCTCGCCGTCGATGGTGTCGCTGTTGGCGAACGCGACGTAGGTCTGGTCGAGCTGGGACTTGTAGGTCTCCATCAGCGAGGCGGCGACGCCAGGGGCGGCGTCGTCGACCCAGGCGCCGATCGCGTCGAGGACGAGCTGCTGCTGGTCCGTGGACAGGTCGCTGACGGCCACGCCCTGGGTCTCGGGGAACTCCCCACTGTCCACGCCTGGGCCCATCAGGATGTCGTCGATGGTGTCGGACAGCTCGGCCTGGGATTCCTGCTCCTCGCTGAGGGAGTCGAAGACGTCGAACAGGGTTCCGGCCTTCTCCTTCATGGGCTCCACGTCGGTGCTGCCGATCGTGAAGGACTTCGGCTCGGTACCGGTGAAGTCCGGTGTGATGCTGGCCGTGGTGCCCTTGTAGGTGTAGTTGCGGGCCAGATGGTGGCCGCCGAACTGGACCATGAACGAGTCGCTGGCCGAGGGCGTGCCGTAGATCGCGATGTAGTAGTCGGTGTCGGAACCGAAGCTGTCGGTCCCGGAGGCGCTGTTCTCCCGGAGCCAGTCGTCGGCCTCCTGGATCGCCTGCACCTGGGCGTAGCCCTCCGCGCTCAGCATCGTCTTCACCAGGGCCATCGCGGCGGCCTTGGCGTTGGTGTCGAGGTCGGAAAGCGCGACGCCCTTGCGAGGCACCTGCTGGGCCGGGAAGTTGGACCAGGTCTGTCGGGACTCGTTGTCGGTGAAGTCGTAGCTGACCTTCGCAGCGGTGTCCGCGTCCAGGGTGGCGAGGAACGTTTTGGCGGCGGTCACGACGTCGGTGGTGTTCGCGTCGGAGCCGTTCTCGCCGTCGGTGTCGAGGTCGACGGCCGTGAAGGTCTGCAGACCACCGCCAGGTGCGCCGTTACCCGGTCCGCCGCCGGGGAATCCGCTCGGCGGGCCCGAGGAGCCAGCGGTCGAAGACGAGGAGGTGTCGGTGCTGGAGTCGCTGCCGCAAGCGGCGACCGTGGAGAGCAGCGCTGCGGCCGCGATCGGCGCGACGATGCTGCGACGAAGCTTGGTCATGGATCCGTCCGTTCCGTGTCAAGGCGGCCTCAGTGCCGACCAGGCTGGTCACCCCAGCACCCGAACACTGCGAGTCCTACCTGTGAGCCCGCTGTGCTTCTCCTGTAGGCCTGATGTGGTGATGTCGCGGGCTCCCGTCCAGCAGATCGCCGACGAGTTCAGCGTCACCCGCCCCACCGTCTACCGCCACCTCGCCCGCACGACCGCCCCAGCCCAGTAGCCACCCGGGCCGCTCGCGGTCGCAGCGATACCGGACGCTGATCACGAGCGCGAGGAGCCTCCCACGGTTTGTCCCCGTCTCCGTCCCACGCTGCGAGAGATCCACGATGCCGTTGTCAAAGCGCGGGATGAACTGGACCTCAAGGGCGGCGGCACCGCCAGCACGGAGACGATTCGCCGCACGTTGAGGGGCCTCACAGTCCCCCGGTGGCCAGCCGTCTACGCCATCGCGATGGCGCTGGCCAAGCTGTCCGGCCGCGACCTCGAAGGCGGTCGGTGGCCCGAGGATCTCGGGCAGGGACCCAGTTACCTCACCGTCCTCAACCAGCGGTGGAACGACGCGCGAGATGAGGAGCCGACGCCACCAGCTCCAGCTCCGGTGATCGATCCCTGGGCCGCGCCCGCGGGTGGCTACGGCGACGAACCACCATTCTGATCTTGCCGGGAAGGGATCATTTTTCGACAAGATCACGTCGAGGTGCGGGACGGTGCCAGGCAGACGACGCCGGGTCGCCGCGCGTTGGCCGACTCGCGTCACTGGCAGGAAGGTACGGCCGTTCGGGGATCGTGTCCGTGTGCAGGCTGGGATAGGTCGGTCCCCATCGGGTGCTGCCGGTGTGTGGTGTTTTGCCTGCAGACCGACAGCACCCTGGGGGACGCTGAGTGGTGAAGTAGCTGCGGCCCGACACCTCGGGCGTGAGGGAGAGATCTGGCCATGCGCGGGATTCGTAACACCGCAGTCGTTCTGGGAGTCCTGGTCATGCTGGCGGCCTGCAGCGTCGAGATCAGGAGTGACGTCAAGAGTGGACAGGCGCCTGGGGACGTGCCAGCCACTCTGGCAATCCCGCCGGACGCCGCCGCGCCGGATACGGCTGGCGGGCTGACCCGCAATCGAGACACCGAAGCCAAGATTCCCGACCTGTTGGCGCAGGCGCGGGAGCAACTGCCGGCCGACGTGGTCGCGCTCAGCAGCATCACGTTCGCGGTCTACCACCAGCCCGGTATCGACCTGCCCAACGGCGACATCCTCCTCGTCCGCGGCGCGCTCACCGACCCGGACACCCTGCTCGCAGCGGCGCGCAGCCGGCCCGGCCAGCAGGGCCCGCCCCTCGACGTTGACCTCGGAGCAGGACTGCGAAGTGTGTGCACACAGTCACCTGACGCAAGCGGTTATCTTGCGTCGGTGTGCGTCTGGGTAACCGCCGACAAGTTCAGCGAGATCAGACCGCTTGTCCCCACCACCGCACCCGTTGCACCGCCGACCACTGCAGAACTGGCCGAGCTCATGCAAAAACTGCTGCCGGACCTGCAGTAACGCTGTCGAGAACGAGAGGCCCGTCGGTCAACAGCTCCGGACCCCCAGCACCCGGGAAGCGCTCACTTCGACACTGGCCACCAGAGTAATCGATCATCACGTGAGGGCCGGAACCGCAGCGCATAGCCTGGTCGCCACCCCGCGGCCCCGCCTAATCGACGGGGCCGCGCCGGGATACCGGGCAGGATCCGGCCAGCACGCACCGCGAGCAAGACCCCAACAGCCGCCAGCTATTCGTGCACAACACGCCACATGAGGGCGCTTCGGCAACGTAGCGGGACATCACGTCACGCAAACAGCACGAGAACCGGCTTGTGCCCCTCCAGGAAGACGAAAACGCGCGTTTTCGATCCTGCGCGCCAAGCTGGTCCGGCGTCGTGAAGACGCCGGACCAGCTCACGGGCTGAGGTCCAGCAGGCGCACTGGCTGGCCCGCCCACCGGTCCGGCGCCGCCGTCGCGATCACCGCACCCTCCGGACGCTCCGGAGTGGGCTCGGCCGCATAGCGGACGTGCGCCGGCGCCCAGCCGGTATCGCGTGCCACCGCGAGCGCGGCCGCCAGGTCCAGCTCCACGATGGTCACCGCCGGCAGCGCGGCAATGTGCTCGGCGGTCCCCGGCCGGGCGCGATCCGCCTCCACCAGCGCACACGCCGGGGCGTACAGGAAGTGGCCCGGCACGGTGTGAGCACGCTGGATCAGCCGGGATGCCAGCACATTGCCGTAGCCGGCCGAGACCATCGCCGTCTCATCCAGCACCACACGCAACGCCTCACTCACCGCCCCAACGCCCGCGCCAGCCGACGATCCAGCTCGGCGTCGGCCTGCGCGGCCTCCTCCTCCGTCGGGTCGTAGCCACTCCACTCCCGCAACACCGCACGGGCCCGCTCAGCGCGCTCAGCACGCTCCGCCGGCGTCAACACCGTGCTCGCCAACCGCGCCAGATACGCCCGCAACGACAACCCCTCCGCCGCCGCCACCTCCGCCAACCGATCCCGAGCCTCCGCCGGAATCCGCACATTCGCATCCGCCACCACGGCCCCCTCCCAGTCCACTCCCCACAGGATACGGGTACGCGGACGTACCCAGCAGATCCCGCAGGCCGCACGCGCCACCCCACAGATCCTTCCTCCCAGCCAGTTCTCGCCGTTGGTTGAAAACGTGCGTTTTAAACCAGCGCGGGAAGCCTGGCGCCCGGGAGCTGGCTATTCCCGGGCCGAACAGACCGGTACAAACACGGCGAAAACGGGTGGGGGGTGGGGGGGTCAGGAGCCCTCGACCAGCAGGTCCACAGACGGGTCGTACGGTGGCCACGACCCCGGCCGCTGCATGTCGTTCGGCAGCCGCGTCCACGCATCGCCGCGGGCCGCCGCCACCTGCGCCGCCGTCAGACCCATCGCAGTGGAAAGGTTCGTCCCGTCCAGCCGGGCGCCGGTGAGGGTCGCCCCGGTCAGCTGAGCGCCGGCAAGGTCCGCATTGATCAGCCAGGCGTCGGTGAGGTTCGCCCCGGTGAGGTCTGCGCGGGGGACACCGTCACAGGTGGGGGGCCGACCCAGGACAGTTACAGATCGTTTCACAAAGACTGATCAAACGCGGCGTGTCGTGCCTGCCTGACCGGTAGACGTCGGTTCATGCGTGACGAGGCGACGGTGAGCGAGGAGCTGTGGAAGCGGCTGGCGCCGCTGATCCCGGTGCGGGAGCGGCGGTTCCGCTACCCGGGCCGGTTGCCGGTCGATGACCGGGCGGCGTTGGAAGGAATCCTGTGGGTGCTGCGGAACGACGTGCCCTGGCGGGAGCTACCGACCACGCTGTTCGGCGTGTCGGGGGTGACGTGCTGGCGCCGGCTACGGGACTGGGCCGAAGCCGGGGTCTGGCAGAAGCTGCATGAGCAGCTGCTCGCCGAGTGCAACGCGGCAGGGCTGCTCGACCTGCACCGGGCCCTGATCGATTCCTCGCACATCCACGCGCTGAAAGGGGCTCCGAGACGGGTCCGAGCCCGGTCAACCGAGCCCACCCCGGCAGCAAACACCACCTGATCACCGACGCCACCGGGGTTCCACTCGCCACAATCGTGACCGGCGGGAACCGTCACGACGTCACCCAGCTCATCCCGTTGGTCGAGGCGATCCCCCCGATCCGCGGCCGCCGGGGACGGCCACGCCGCCGGCCCCGCTACCTGCTCGCCGACCGCGCCTACGACCATGTGAAGTACCGCCGACTGCTGGCCGCACGGGGTATCACCCCGGCCATCGCCCGCCGCGGGAAACCCCACGGCTCCGGCCTCGGGACACAGCGTTGGCCTGTGGAGCGCACGATCGCCTGGCTGCACCAGTTCCGCCGGCTCCGGACCCGCTGGGAACGCCGCGTCGACATCCACCAGGCGTTCCTCAGCCTCGCCTGCTCGATCATCTGCTTACGCAAACTCCGAGGATCATTCTGAAACGACCTGTTATTCGCCGCCGTCGAGCGGGAGCTTCGTGTGGTCGGCGAGACCGGCGGCGAGAGTCGCGACGGTGTCGTACTTCCAGATGAAGTTCCCCGGCAGGGAGATCCCGAGCCCCGGTTCCAGGCGGGACCGCAGTTCGAGAGCCAGCAGCGAGTCGAAGCCGAGGGACCGTAGCGGGATGTCCGGGTCGAGCACGGACTGGCCCAGCCGGAGGACGGCCCTGAGGTGCTCGGTCAGGTACGCCTCGAAGGCCGTGCGCCGCGGGAGGCCGGGAGCCACCGCGCGTAGCCCGGCCAGGACAGCGCCCGGCCCGTCCGCGACCGCGGCGGCGGCACCCCCGGCGCCCGGAACGGCCACGGCGCTCCCGGCGGCGGCCGACGGGGCGTGCTCGTCGTCGACGAACCGGGCGAACAGCGACGAGGAGCGGCCCGCGGTCGGAATCCAGGAGCCCGGCTCGCCGGGGAGCACACCCGCGCGCCGCCGCCCGTGGACGAGCAGCGTCTCCAGCGCGGCGAGCCCGACCCGCACCGGGATCATCGCGTACCCACGCTCGGCGAAGTCGGTGGCGGCGCCCACCTCGGCCCACGGCCCCCAGTTGACGACGGTGGTCGCCAGCCCCTGAGCGCACCGCCAGTCGGCGAAGCCGTCGAGCCAGGAGTTCGCGGCGGCGTACGCGCCCTGCCCGGGGTTACCGAGCAGGGAGGCCATCGACGAGTAGAGCACGAACCAGTCGAGGTCCGCCCCGGCCGTCGCCTCGTGCAGCCGCCACGCGCCGAACGTCTTCGGATGCCACACTCGCCGCACCTGGTCGGCGGTGATCGTGGTGAGGGCGGCATCATCCAGAACCATCGCCGCGTGAACGGCGCCACGCAGCCGGCCGCCCCCGGCGGTGGCGGCGGCGACGAGGCGCTCCGCCACACCGGGCTCGGCGACGTCGCCGAGCACCACCTGGACGTCCGTACCGCCCGCGACCAGTTTCGCGATGCGCTCCCGGACCGCCTCGGCGGGCTCGGACCGCCCGTTGAGCACCACTCTGGCCGCGCCCTTCTCCGCCAGCCAGGCGGCGGTCTCCAGGCCGACGCCACGCAGGCCACCGGTGACGATGTACGAGCCGTCCACGCCGACCGGCGACGGCGGCCCGTCGGGCAGCACGGCCTCGGTCACCGCGTCGCCGGGGACCTCGAGCACGACCTTGCCGATGTGCGCGGCACCGGCCATCAGCCGAAACGCGTCGGTGGCGGCCTCGATCGGGTAGGTCGTGACAGGCAGCGGCGCGAGCTCGCCGGCGGCGAGCGCCGCCGTCAGCTCCCGCAGCAGCCGGGCGACCCGCTCCGGCTGGTGCCGGTAGAGCTCGATCAGGTTCACCCCGGCGAAGGTGATGCTGTTACGGAACGGCGCCAGCCCGAGCGCCGAGTCCGCGAGGATGTCGCGCAGCCCGAGCTCGACGAAACGTCCGAAGGGCCGCAGGCACTCCATTCCGGCGCGGATCGCCGGCCCCGACAGCGAGTTGAGCACGACGTCGACGCCCTGCCCGCCGGTCGCGGCCAGGGTCTGCGCGCTGAAGTCGACCGACCGCGAGTCCATGACGTGGGTGATGCCCATGCCGCGCAGGTAGGCGCGTTTCTCCGGGGTGCCGGCGGTGGCGAGGACCTCGGCTCCCAGCAGCCGCGCGACGGCGATCGCGGCGAGACCGGTCCCGCCCGTGCCGGAGTGGATCAGCACCCGCTCACCGGCCCGCAGCTGGGCGACGTCCCGCAGCGCGTACCAGGCGGTGAGAAAGCCGGTGGGGATGCCCGCGGCGGTGGCCGGGTCGAGTCCGGCGGGTACAGGCATGGTCAGGTCGGCGTCGATGGTCAGGAACGAGCCGAACGCGCCGCCGTCAGTGAAGTTCACCGCGAGTACCGCGTCGCCGGGCCGGCGGTCGGTGATGCCCGGCCCGACCGCCGTGACCACGCCGGCGCACTCGAAGCCGATCGGTGTCTGCGGCAATGCCCCCAGGCAGATGAGGACGTCCCGGAAGTTCAGGCCGGCGGCCTGGACCCGGACCTCGACCTCGCCGTGCCCGGGTGGGCGTCGGTCGGCGGCGACGAGCCGCAGGTCGTCGAGATTCCCGTTGCCGGGCGGCTGCAGGGCGAACCGGTCGTGGCCGTACCGGACCGTACGCCGCCCGGCGGCACCACGCTCGGCGGCGGTCACCGGCGCGGGGGTCAACCGGGCGACGAAGCGGACACCGGCCCGCAGCGCGACCTCGTCATCGGCGGGGCCGGAGCGGGCGCCGTGGACATCGCCGAGCAACTCGGCGGCTATGGCCGCCATATCCGGGCCGGGATCGGCGTCGATGTGGGCGGCGCGCAGCTCGGGGTGTTCCAGCGTGAGCACCCGGAGCAGTCCGCGGATCCCGCCGTGATCAAGATCAGGGGCCGCGTTCCCGGCCAGGGCGTGTGCACCTCGGGTCACCACGGTCAGGCCGGGCGGCACGCCGGGCAGCTCGGCCAACGCCGCGGCGACGCCCAGCACCGTCATGGTCTGCTGCTGCGCCCGCGCCGGATCTGCCGGGAACGGCGAGCCGACCAGGGCCGACGGGTCGACCTGGGCACCGGGCGCTGGCTGCGCGGTCGCGCCGTCGAGGACGACGACCACCCGCCGGCCGACGGCTCCCCCGTCGTCCCCGGTGAGGGACGCCGCCCAGGCCCGCCGGGCGTCGTCGGGACCGGGCAGCGGCTGGACGTCGACGTCCGCACCGGCGGCGGACAGGGCCGTGCCGAGCGCGCCCGCCGAACCGCTCTCGTCGCCGAGCAGCAGCCATCGGCCGGCGGCCCGCGGCTGGGCCGGTTCCGGGCGGGGTGACGGCTCCCAGTCGATCCCGTAGATCCAGCCCCCGGGGCCGCCGGACGCCCGGGCGTACCCGGAACCGTCGAGGAGACGCTGGCCGTCCTGGTGGACGAGTCTCATGCCGTCGATGGCGACGACGAGCGCGCCGGCCTCGTCCAGCAGGCGGACCTCGCCGGTGAGAGTGCCCGTCCCGGTGGCGTCCAGGCGGGCATGGCAGTAGCGCACGGTCGCCGGATCGCCGTGGATCCGGATGCTGTCCGTCCCGGCAGGCAGCACCAGACCACCGGACGCCGACCCGGCGACCAGGCCGGGCATGCAGGTCAGCAACGTCTGGGCGGCGGCGTCCAGCAGCACGGGGTGCACGGCCAACGCGTCCTCGGTGGCGTACGCCTCGGTCGGGATCCCGATGCCCGCCCAGGCGCTCCTACCGTCCTCGGACAGGTGCAGATCGGACAGCGCCGTGAACGCCGGGCCGTGGTGGATGCCCCGCTCCCGCATCGCCTCGTACAGGCGCGCGGGGCCGACCCGCCGGGGATGGGCACCGGCGAGTTCCGCCAGGCCGCCGGCGGCGGTGTCCGGCGGCGGGTCGTCGTCGGCGCACGTGACGGTGGCGGCCATGTGACGGGTCCAGGCGCCGTCACCGGCCCGCGCGTGGATCTCGCACTCCGCCTCGCCGGGGCCGGTGACGGCGACCGTCATCGTGATCTCGGTGTGCTCGCCCAGGTAGAGCACCTCCTCGAAAGCGATGCCGGTGACCCGCACCCGGGCCGGCCCCACCTCGAACACCTCGGCGGCGGCGGTGACCGCCAGCGAGCAGTAGGCGGCACCGGGCAGTACCACGCGGTCGTGCACCCGGTGGTCAGCCAGCCAGGGGATGACCGCGGTCCCGGCGTCGGCCCGCCAGACGTGGCGCAGATGCTCGCCGGGCACCACCAGGTGCTCCCCGGGCAGCGACCGGTCCACGGCCTCCCGGCCGTCGAGCGTCGCCGGCCCGCCACGGCCACCGGCGGCCGACGGAGCCGCCGCCGGAGCCTCGCGGTCCGCCCAGTGGCGCCGGCGGTCGAAGGAGATCGTCGGCAGGTCCACGAGGTCGCCGGTCGGGTAGAGCACGGACCAGTCCACCGGAACTCCCGCGCAGTGCGCGGTCGCGAGACTGGTACGGAAGGCCGCCACGCCGTCCTCGTCGCGACGCAGCGTCGGCAGTACCACCGGCTCCCGCCCGGCCGCGGCGAGGATGTCGGTGACCGACCGGGTGACGACCGGATGCGGGGAGATCTCCACGAAGACCCGGTGCCCGTCGGCCGCGGCCGCGGTCACGGCGTCGCTGAAGCGCACGGTACGGCGCAGGTTCGCGCACCAGTAGGCGGCATCGAGCTCGTGCTTCCCCCGCGGGTCCTCCGCCGCGGTCGAGTAGAAGCGGACCTCGGCCGGCCGGGGGCGCAGTTCGGCCAGTTCCGCGGTGAGGTCGGCGAGCAGCGGGTCGACCTGGGGTGAGTGCGAGGCGACGTCCACCGCGATCTGATGGGCCGCCAGGCCACGCGCGGTCCAGTCGGTGACCAGATCCCTGATCCTGTCCGCGGCGCCGGAGACGACGGTGGAGCCGGGAGCCGCCAGGACCGCGACAGCGACCTCTCCGCTCGCGCCGGCCGCGGCGAGCTCGGCCTCGGTCGCGTACCGGTCCAGGCCGACGGTGGCCATCGCGCCGAGGCCGGCCACCCGGGTGAGCAGACGGGAACGGCGGCAGATCACCCGGACACCGTCGGCCAGGGTCAGCGCGCCGGCGACGACAGCCGCGGCCGTCTCCCCCATCGAGTGACCGATGACCGCCGCGGGCTCGACACGGTGGGCGCGCCACAGCGCGGCCAGCCCGATCTGTACCGCGAAGAGCAGGGGCTGCACCCGGTCGCACCCGGTGACCGCCTCCCGGCGGCGCAGCACCTCCAGCACCGAGAAACCGGCCTCGGCGGCGATGAGAGGGTCGACCTCGGCCAACGCGGCCGAGAACACCGGCTCCGCGTCCAGCAGGTCGGCCCCCATGCCCGCCCACTGCGAGCCCTGGCCGGAGAACACCCACACCGCGCCGCGCCGCACGCCCCGGGCGGCGGCCCCGGAGACGACGTTGGGGACCAACCGGCCGTCCGCGTAGGCGCGCAGGTCCCGGATCAGGTCCTTCCGCGAGGCTGCCACGACAGCCAGCCGGCCGTTCCCGGGGGACCGCCTGCGCGCCGAGGTGTAGGCGACGTCCCGCAGACCCGCGCCCCGGGCAGGCTCGCCGGCACCGGCCGCGGGATCACCTCCGGTGGCCGCGTCATCTCCGGGCTCGCGCTCCAGCCAGTCCGCGAGCCGCGCCGCGGCGGCGGGCAGCACCGCGGGCGACCCGGCGGGCACCAGGACCACCTCCGGCCCGCGGGCCCCGCGGGCCCGGACGGCCGACGACTGGCCGTCGACCCGGCCGGACTCGTGTTCGGCCCGTGCCGGAGTACGCGCGGCTGGAATCGGGGGACGGCTCACCCCGGCCGTGGCCTGTTCGAGCACCAGGTGCGCGTTCGTCCCGGAGAACCCGAACGAGGAAACGGCGGCCAGCCGCGACGGTGCGGCGCCAGGCCAGTCGGTCAGCCCGGTGGGCACGAAGAACCGCGACCCGTCAGCGTCGATCGCCGGGTTCCACCGGATGAAGTGCAGGTTCGCCGGTATCTGGCCGTGCCGCAGGCACAGCACCGCCTTGATCAGGCCGGCGACACCCGCCGCGGGCTCCAGGTGCCCCAGGTTCGTCTTCACCGAACCGAGCGCGCACCGCGCGCCATCGGTGCCGTAGGCGCGACTCAGTGCGGCGAACTCGACGGGGTCGCCGACCTTCGTGCCGGTGCCGTGCGCCTCCACCAGCCCGACCTCGGCCGGGTCGACCTCGGCGCGCCGCAGCGCGGCGGCCGCCACCTCGTACTGGGCCTGCGCGGAGGGAACGGTCAGCCCGTCGGTGTGGCCGTCCTGGTTCACCGCCGACCCGCGGATCACGGCCAGGACCCGGTCACCGTCGCGGTTGGCGTCGGCAAGCCGCTTCAGGACGACGACTCCGCAACCTTCGCCGCGGACGAACCCGTCCGCGGCGGCGTCGAAGGTGTGGCAGCGGCTCGTCGGCGAGAGCATGCCCATCCGGACGAACGACTTGGTCACCCGGGGCCACAGCATGAGAGTCACCCCGCCCGCGAGCGCCACCGTGCACTCCCCGGACCGCAGGCTCTGGCAGGCGAGATGCACGGCGACCAGCGACGACGAGCAGGCGGTGTCCACCGACATGCTGGGCCCGCGCAGGCCGAGCAGGTAGGAGATCCGGCCGCCCGCCACGCAGATCCCGTTGGTGAGGACCGAGCCCTCGAGCTCGTCCGGGTGCCCGGCCAGCCGATCCATGTAGTCGGTGTAGCTGAGCCCGGTGAACACGCCCGTCGGCGTGGCCTCGAGCCGGTCGGCCGGGAGACCGGCGTTGTCCAGAGCCTCCCAGGCGACCTCGAGCAGCAGCCGGTGCTGCGGGTCGAGGACGGCGGCCTCCCGATGTGAGACGCCGAAGAAGTCGGCGTCGAAACCGGACACGTCCTCGAGGTAACCGCCCTGGCGGGGAACGGAGCGGCCCGCCGCGGTCAGGACAGGGTCGACGAACGCGTCGGCCTCCCACCTGCCCGCAGGTGGATCGCCGACCGCGTCCCGTTCCTCCACCAGGAGCCGCCAGAGTGCGGCCGGCGAATCCACGCCGCCCGGAAGGCGGCACCCCATCCCCACGATCGCTATGTCATCCCGTTTGACGCAGGATTCCTTGTCGGCGGCCGTGGTATTCGACCACGCGTCGGCAAATGCGCTCATTCTCGGTCGGTCCGTGCCTCTCTGCAGATGTACGGCCGAATCGGCAGCGCGGCCCCGGTCGCGCGCGGAACGGCCAGTCGAGATCCCAGGCCGATCTCAGCAGGTGTTCAGGTCTTCAGATGTTCAGATGTTCAGGAACCATCGTCAGGAAGCATCGGCGGAACTCATGAGGATCACGCTCTTCAGGCCGCCGATCTGGTAGGTGAAGCTCAGCGCGTGATCGAACCGCAACGGCCGCGGCCGCGTTCCCGGAATCGGGTCGAAAGGCAGGCCCTCGATCGGCTGCTCACAGTTCGCGGTGGGGCACGCCAGGCTTTTCTCCATCATGAGGAGAGTCAACGCCAGGCCGAGGTTTCCGGACTGGGCCCCGCTGTGCCCGAAACACGCCTCCTGCGAGCTGAGAAGAACCGACGGGACCGCCGGCCCGTACAGTTCCCGGACGGCGTTCGCCTCGGTGTTCGTGACGTTCATGTCACCGTCGCTGCCACCGTTGATGTACGGGATCTGGTCGATGCTCCAGCGGTCCCCGAGACACTTGCGCACCGCGGCGACCAGTGAGGCGCCCGAGTCGTCCAGCGACAGTGGGCTGGCAAGGCCGTCACGTGTGGTGGCCTGCGCGATCAGGCGCCCGTAGACGTGTGCTCCGCGCCACTCGGCGTGCCGGCGGCTCTCCAGGACCACGGTGACCGAGCCCTCGCCGAAGTTCACGCAGTCGGCGCGGACGTCGTAGGGGCGCATCGGCCGGTCCATCGACGGCAGCGTCTCGGGCATGGTGTCCGCGCCGGGCTGCGGGCCGCCGCGCGTCGCGGCGAGCAGAAGCCGCTGCGCGTTGCGCATCAGGTCCATGCTGAACGCGTCGACACCGGTGACGACCGCGATGTCGACCTCCCCGGCGGCGATCATCCGCAGGGCGTTGCCGAGCTGGATGGTGGAGGAGGAACAGCCACAGGAAACCGTGAAGCTCGGGCCCGTCGACCGGGCGATCGACGCCTGCAGGAGCGTGACGTCGTACGAGGTGATGCCGAGCTGGGCCCGGATGAACAACGCGGTCGCGGCGTCCGCGGAAAGCGTCTCGGGTGTCGCCTCCTGCAGGGCCCGGTATGGGTCGATGTTGTCGTCGAGCCCCCCTCGCCCAGTGAGGATCGCGGCGTGCTGCAGGGCGCCCGCACGAAAATCGATCTTCGCGTCCGAACACGCCTCCACGAAGGAGATCAGCCCGAAGCGGTGCGACTTGGTGAGCTGCGTCGAGTACAGCTTGGGAATCTCCGGCAGCCGCTCCTCGAACATCTCCGGCGCCAGATCGACCCGACCGTGGTAAATACCGTCCTTGACCAGGCAGGAACGCCCGTTCGACGCGATGTCCCACACCTCCTCGGCGGTGAGGGCCGGACCGTCTTCGCCGGGGAGGCAGAAGCCCATTCCGGTGACAAGGACGTCCCGCTCGCCGCGGTCAGCCGGCTGCGCGCTCACTTCGTCCACTCAGGTCTCCAACATGGTCGGCATCTTGACACACAAGATCGCGCACCGTCAGGGAGAAGTCACGATTTCGGTCATAGTGTTCTTTATCTGGTCGAAGCGACGCGGACGTCTCGCCATTGGTACAGGTGCTCCGGCCGGCCGGGCCGCCCGTACCGTTGCGTCCGGCTCGTAAGCCGCTGATCGGTAAGACGCTCCAGGTATCGACGCGCCGTCACCCTGGACAGGCCCACAGCGCTGGCGATCTCGTCCGCCGACATCGGCCCGGCCGCCTGCCGGAGGTAGGCGACAACCGCGTCGAGAGTCGCGATCGACGTGCCCTTGGGCTGCTCAGGCCACAGGGTGGTTCCGGGCCGCAGCGCCGCGAGGGCCGCGTCCACCTCACGCTGGCCGATCGGGCCGGTGCGCCCCAGCATGAGCTCGCTGCGGAACGCCGCGTAGCACTCGAGCCGGCTCCGGAACGCGGCGAAACCGAAGGGCTTCACCAGATACTGGACGGCCCCGTAGGCCACCGCCGTGCGCACGGTCGCGACGTCCCGGGACGCCGTGACGGCGATGATGTCCGGCACGGCCCCCCGGCACCGCAGCGTGCGACACACGTCGAAGCCCGTCATGTCCGGCAGGGTGAGATCAAGCAGCACGAGATCGTGGTCGTCACGGGTGAGCTGCCGCAGGCACTGGGCGCCGGTGTGGGTCACCCCGCTGACGGTGAAGCCGGCGAGCTTCTCCACATAGACGCTGTGGGCCTCAGCTGTCATCGGGTCGGCTTCGACGATCAGCGTGCGAATCCGGCCGTCGGGCATACGCTCACGCTCCAGGTGCAGGCGTCGGACATCGGGCATCGGGCGGGGAGCGCCGCCCTCACGGCGGGAACCTGGACGGCTCCCGCCGGATGCGGCCGCGCGGAGGCTCAGGAAGCGGTGGTGCCGTCAGAAGACACGTCCGACGTCCTCACGGATGATCGTGGACATGCTGTGCTCGGCCAGGGCCGCGATCGTCATGGATGGGTTACAGGCACCGGTGGAGCCCGGGATCCGCGACCCGTCGAGTACGTAGAGGCCCTTGTGCCCGATGATCCGGCCGTACAGGTCGACCGCCGATCCCATCGGCACCCCGCCCAGGGCGTGCCATGTCGAGTTCGCCTGGGCGTTCGTGTCGATCATCAGCCCGCCACCCGCGGCGGCGATCGCCTGCATCCGGGCGGCGATCTGGGTCTGGAGCGCGGCGTCACCGGTCGCCGGCCAGGTGAGCCTGGCGTCGTCCGTGTTCGGGTCGTAGGCCCACGTGCCGGCGGCGTCGACGATCCCGAAACCGACGACCGTCATCAGCTTCACGCCGCCGGTGTCGGCGGGCGCACCCGCATGGATGATGGTGGCCGGAATCGGCCCCTGTGTGTCCCGGCCGCCCACGCACGCCGGGCCGCCCTGCCGGGTGCCGGGATCACCGTTCATGCCGACCCAGGCGTAGATCCGATCACCGTTGTTTCCCCACTTCGTGCCGATGGCGTCGGGGAGGTCGGGCACCAGCCCCTTGGCTCGCGCCTTGACCAGGAGCCGCGTGGTACCGGCGGAACCGGCGTTGAGGAACACCGCGTCCGCGGTGATCCGCTTCCTCTCCTGCACGGTGCCGCCGGTGTCGATGCGGTCGACGGAGAGCACCCAGCGGCCGTCCGGGTCCATCTGGACGTCCCGCACCACGTGCAGTGGGCTTACCCGTACCCGGCCCGTGGCCTCGGCCGAGGCGAGGTAGGTGACGTCGATCGAGTGCTTGCCGCCGTTGTTGACGCCGAAGACGATGTCGCTGGTGGTGTAGGTCGGCTCGTACTGACCGGTGAGCTCACCCCGGACGTAGCTCCAGTCGACCGGCAGCGGAACCCGGAACGGCTCCAGGCCGCTGTTGGCGGCCACGTCCAGAAAGAGCCGGGACGACCGGTACTGATCCGCGTTCAGCACGTCGTTCGGCACCGTGGAGACGCCCAGCATGGTGGCGACGGTGGGGTAGGCCCACTGGTTCAGGTCGCGGTAGAGACTCGCGGCCTCCGGGATGGAGGCCGCGAAGTTCTGGCTGGTCGGCTGCAGTGTCATCCCGTGGTACACCAGCGAGCCGCCACCGACGCCGGCACCGCAGTTGACCGTTATGCCGTCGCCCGGCAGGCTCTCGATCACCCCGGTGTAGGGCGTCCAGGTCTTGTCCACGCCCGGGGTCGTGCTGTGGTCGGTCAGCCAGGCGGACCGGTTGTCGATGTTCGCCCAGCGGCAGAAGGTCGTCGCGTTCGGCCCCGTCGGCCACCGCAGGCCACGTTCCAGAACAAGAGTGGGCACGCCGGCCTGTGCCAGCCGCAGCGCGGTCACGCCGCCGCCGAATCCGCTGCCGATGACGACGGCCCGCTCCCGCTGCTCGGTGACGGCCGCGTCCGGCGGGGCTGTGGCGGCCCGTGCCCGTCCGCTGCCAGGGCCGGCCGCCAGCCCACCAGTCGCAGCCGCGCCAAGCGCCACTGTGCCGAGGATCCTCCGGCGGGTCAGCCCCGGGCCGGATTCCAGGGGTGTGGAAGCGTTGTCAGACATGGTGTCTCCATCTCTTCCGTCGCACTACGAAAGGCCGCCGCCCCGTATCGGCGGTGCGATGTATGGATCCAAGGGAACGCAGTGGTTCGGCCGGTTCCGGGCCTGCCGGCGCGCCGAACAGAGGCCACTCGGCGCCCCCTGAGGACCTATGGCACACAGAAATCAGTTGGACGTTTTTCGCGCAGGCACAGGGCCGCCTGAACCTCCCCATCCAGCGGCGCGAAAAAGGATGCGTCAGCTCACGACACCGGTGCGCGGCGCGGTGCAATGCGGAAAATGGACAGCAACCACTGCCCGGACAGGCGATTCGAAGTTCCCAGCGCCGACGCGACGCGCTCGCGATCTTCGACATTCGCCCGCGCCACGAAACCCGCCGCAGGAAAAATCACCACGCGGACACAACACCATGCGACTCAGGCGGTCACGCATGAGCACAGGCAGCGTAACTACCCCGGACGACCTCCGCGAAAAATCAACACCCGCTCATCCGTGGCAACACTCCACCTCGAACCACCGCCGGATACCGGTCGCACCGCCCCCGCGATGCGATCCATGCCGGCCAGCACAGGATCGTGCATATCGCCCGCGCCCCGTCCCACCTCTCCCTTCGGACACAGACGACGCCGGCGCGGCTGTCGCTCTCCGAATTACCGACCCGGTCGTCCATGCCACCTCCAGCACTCGACTCCGGGATGGCGCCCAGTATTGTGAGCGATCACTTTTCTGTCAACTGGTCGACCTACGAGCATGCATTTCCGCAGTTGGTCGGCCGATTCCGGACCGCTTGAAGATCCATACCCGGCTCACGTTCGGCACGCGCGACGAGCAGGATGCCGGCACAGGTCATACCCGCGGGTGACACGGATGGCCGACCAGCCGATGGTCGCCCTTCTTCGCGATGACCGAGGTCAGGGATGTGGCCGCCGAGCACCCGCCACATTCGCGGGGCAGCTGGTGGCCCATGCCGTCGAAGATCACCGACTTCGCGTCAGGCGCGGCCGCAGCCACGTCGGGCCCGCCGCACCCGGAGCAGCCGGCACCACGCGGCACAGCGTGGGCGCCGTCAACGGCGAGGCCGGCGAGCGCACCACCACCGAGATAAGTGCTCGCTCATTCACTAAGGTCCAGTCACGCCAGGTCGGCTCTCATGACGGAGTTCGGTCTCCTCACGCCCGTCCTGTCACTTGTGCCGGGAACGCATCCCGGCTGGGAACGGGACGGCGGGTCCGATGACGTGCGCCGGATCGCGGAGGCGGCGGACAGCCTCGGCCACGACTACCTCCCCGGTTCGCCGCCGGACCGCAGATGGCGCATCTCGTCGGTGCGGTTGACCCGGCCCCGCTCGAACTCCGTCCCGCACCTGGAGTCCGATCTCGGCGTCACTCTCGACAGCGACACCCTGTCCCCGGTTTCGCAACGGCAGTAGCAGGAGGTTATCCAGCAGGGCGTCGAGATGCCTGGGGACGCCCGCCGGTACGGCGCGCGTCGTCCCACGGGTGGTCGCCCCAGGTACCCGTTTCGCAATGGCGCACGAGCCTGGCGAGATAGTAGCGCCACAGATCAGTCACAGCGGGACCAAGAAGTTCCGGAAGGTTCTCGTGCCGCAACTTGACGCGTGTCCCCCCTCCACGGAGACCCAGCCGATGTCCACCACGGACGGCTCCGGAAGACACTCCTCGAAGCGAGGAAATGGGTCGTCCTGCGAGGGTTCTGTCAACCTCCGGTAATCCCAGGAGGTGACGACGCCACCGATGCCGAAGGCAGCCTTTCCCGCAATACCGAGACCGTCCTCACCGGAAGCGGCCCGCCCACGAGGGTGCCGACCTCCACCGGGCCGACCCGGACGCGGAAACTCACCTCGGATACCTCGGTCCACTCGGCCGTGGGCGGCGGCGGCTCGTTGTTGTGCAGCTCGACCCGCACGGCGAGCGGACCGTAGTTCGTCCCCGTGACTATCCTCAGTCCCCCATCGCTGACGGCAACGAGACCGTCGCCGGTGTCGCCGGCGGAGGCAGCGGTGATCACCGGCGAGTTCCCGCTGTACACGAGGAACTGGTGATGGTCGGCGGTGACGGTGAACTCGCTGCGTCGCATATCAGGCCTTCCAGGTGACGGGTTCAAGCGGCACTGGCACTGAAGGGCTGGACGGCGGGCCCGACCAACAGGGTTGCCCACGAGGCGGAGCACCTCGGTGCCGACCTACCGGCTGCCGGCGCGGGCTCCGGCGGGCGCCGGTGGACACCGGCGCGAGCCGAACGCAAGCGGACCCGGGCCTTCCCCTGCGAATTCTCGCGCCGGGCGGGATCGGCGCCCGGAGTGGTCGCCAGTACACCGCGCTCTTCCCTTCGGCTCGATCACGCGGGGTGGTGATGGCCTCGGTTCCGGGGGTGCCGAGAGCTATACAGTGGCTGGCACTCAGCTAGGTCGAGTGCCAACCTCCGGAGCGACGGGTGCCTGGGCCACGCGAGCCCATCGTCTTCGTTGTCAGGCACCCGCCGGCGGCCGGCACTCCTCCGCATGGCCCAAGCCCAGGAGGAAACACCCCATATGCCGAAGATCATTGCCTTCGACGAAGAGGCACGGCGCGGCCTGGAGCGCGGCATGAACCAGCTGGCCGACGCGGTCAAGGTCACGCTCGGCCCCAAGGGTCGCAACGTCGTCCTCGAGAGCAGGTTCGGCGTCCCCACCATCACCAACGACGGCGTCAGCATCGCCCGGGAGATCGAGCTCGAGGACCCGTACGAGAAGATCGGCGCGGAGCTCGTCAAGGAAGTCGCGAAGAAGACCAACGACGTCGCGGGTGACGGCACCACCACCGCGACCATTCTCGCCCAGGCTCTCATCCGCGAAGGCCTGCGTAATGTCGCCGCCGGTGCGAACCCGATCGCCCTGAAGAAGGGCATCGAAACCGCCGCCGCAGCCGTCTGCGCGGAGCTCTCCAGCGTCGCCAAG
>NZ_SJXI01000046.1:0-51366 GCF_004337455.1 Parafrankia sp. BMG5.11
GCTACCTGACCGGCGCTCTAGGGCATCCGGATGACCGGGAGGTCGAACCAGAGGTACTTGCCGGACTCCACCGACACCGCGCCCCAGCTGCCGGCCAGGGCGTCCAGGACGAGCAGGCCGCGGCCGCCCTCGGCGTCCGGGTCGGCCTCGCGGCGCTGCGGCAGGGTGGTCGACGTGTCCGAGACCGAGGCGTGGACGAGGCCCGGCCGCAGCTCGACCAGCAGCCACACCGGTGGCCGCCCGTACTTGACCGCGTTGGTGACGAGCTCGCTGACCAGCAGCTCGGCGGTGCACCGCGTGTCGTCGGGCAGGCCGGTCAGAACCAGGCACTCACGGAGGACCCGCCGCGCCTGCGGGACGGCGGACGGCAGGTAGGGCAGCTCGGCGAGGATGTGCGTGGCCGGTGGGCGACACGAGCTCGCCTGCCGCACCACGTTCATCGGAACCGACGTAGGACTCATCGATCACCATGTCTGAACGGGGACATCCCGGACCGCCTACCCATCGGATCGCCTGAGCAATCTCCTACGCGGTGTTGTGTGACGAACGTCCGGCAATGGCGTTGGGGCCATTGGCGGGTGTTGTGTCATCGGTGCTCCAACCAGTTCACCACACCGGCGAACCGCCTTCACTCCGGGGCGTCGCCGGGCGGTGAGCGACCGGTCCGCGACGGGCCGGCGAGCGGCCGGTCCGCGAGCGGCCGGCGAGGGCCGGCCGGGACCGGGGTCAGTCCGCGACCCGGGTGACCAGGATCGCGACGTCGTCGCGCAGGTTGCCGCCGGCGAAGCGCTCGGCGGCTGTGAGCACCCGGTCGGCCACCCCCTGCGCGGACAGGCCCGCACAGCCGGCGACCGCGTCGACCAGCCGTTGGTCGCCGAACAGCTCACGCCCGCGGCGCGCCTCCACCACCCCGTCGGTGTACAGCACCAGGGACTCCCCGGCGTGCAGGTGCAGGTCCAGGCCGGGGAAGGACGTCTCGTCGTCGTCGAGCACGCCCAGCAGCGTGCCTGTCCGGCCGACGAGCGAGGCCGTGCCGTCCTTGTGCAGGACGACCGGCTGCGGGTGGCCGGCGAGGTGCAGGCGCAGCCGGGCGCCGTCGGTCTCGGACGGCAGCAGCGACGCGGCGGCCAGCGTGCAGAACCGGCCCTGCCCGTTCGGGTGCGAGGTGGCGGTGTCCCGCAGTGCCCGGTTCAGCTCGACCAGCAGCTCCTCGAGGTCCGCGCCCCGCCCGGTGAGCAGGCGGAGCACGGCACGGGCCACACCGGTGACGGTGGCGGCCTCCGCGCCCTTGCCGCAGACGTCGCCGATGGCCACCGTCCAGCCGGTCGGGCCGGAGATCAGGTCGAAGAAGTCCCCGCCGACGTCCAGGCCGGCGGACTGCGCGGCGCCGTAGGCGGAGCCGAGATCCATCCCGGGGATGCGGGGCAGCGCCGGCGGGCGCAGGCCGGCCTGCAGGGTGCCGGCGAGCTCCACCTGGCGGCTGTAGAGCCGGGCGTTGTCCACGGCGAACGACGCGCGCCGGGCCAGGTCCGCGAGCAGGTCGATCTCGTCCGCGAGGAAGGTGTGCCCGGCCGAGCGGCCGAGCGCGAGCACGCCGAGCACCCGCCGGCGCGCCTGCAGGACGACGACGAGTGCCGGCCCGCCGAACGCCGTGACGGTCTGCACCTGGTCCCCACGGGCGGCGCGTACGGCGGCCATGAGCGCGCCGTCCGGGTCGACGGCGGCCTCGTTCAGCGCCGCGGTCTCCGACTCCTCGGCATGCCCGACCGCCTGGAGCTTCGGGCCGGCGTCGTCCCGGTTGAGGTACACCGCGCACCACTGCGCGAGGCGGGGGACCGGCAGCCGGGCGAGCAGCGTCAGCGAGTGGGTGAGATCCAGGCTGCCCGCGAGCAGGTCGGACGCCTCGGCGAGGAAGGACAGCATCCCGATGCGGCGCTCCTCCGCGCGCCGCATGTCGCCGCCGCCGAGCGCCAGCGCCATCCACCGCGAGACGAGCTGGATCCGCTCGATGTCGAACGGGTCGCGGTCGAATTCGGCGTGGTGGACGGCGGCGTGGTGGGCGCCGTTGCCAGGCTCATGGCCCGCGCCGGGCTCGCCGGGCACGCCGGCCGGACGGTCGTCCGCGGCGCGGTACGGCCACAGCAGGAGCTCGCCGAGGCTGTCCTGCGTCGGGTCCAGGGCGAACACCCGGGCGTCGGCGCTCGGCCCGGTACGCCCGAGCGTGGCCACCGTCTCGGTGCGCACACCGTCCTGCGAGGGGCGCTGTACCCGGCCACCGACGGCCGGGACGGCGTCCAGCAGCTGGGCGAGCAGTTCGGAGACCTCGCCCTCGGCGGTCAGCGCCCGCGCGGTGTCGCGGGCCAGCAGCCGGGGCATCCGGGTCGACATCGCCGTTGGCGCCCGGGCCGTCACCGTGGTGGTACCGGCGCCCGCGCCGGCGGTGGTCATCAGGAGATCGTCGACAGGCGACGCGCCGAGCGGGCCCGGAGGAGGGCCCGAAGGTGTGGGCTGTGGGGGTACCGGATCGTGGGTGATGCTCGGCGCGGAATGGACGTCGTCCAGCGAGGCCGACCGCCGCGGGTCCTCCCGCCGCCGGGATTCCAGCCGGAACCAGACCGTCTTCCCCCCGGCCACGTGCTCCGTTCCCCAGGAGCTGGCGAGCGCGTCTACGAGGGCCAGCCCGCGTCCGTCCTCACGCAGGCCGTCGATGCCGGCCGTGCCGCCGCCGATCGTCTCGAACCCTTCAAGTCCTTCCAGGCTCTCCAGGCTTTCGATGTCCTCGTCGGGGTCGGTGGGCTGCGGCCGGCGCACGGCCGTCTCGCGCCGGCCGACGCCGATGCGCACGGGATGGCGGTCGCCCACGGCCACCCGCACGCTGCCGTGCTCCTCGGCGACGTCGACCGTCGCGACCGTGCCGGCGTGCACGACCACGTTGGTGACCAGCTCGGTGACCAGCAGCAGCGCCGAATCCAGCGTGTCCTCGTCCAGCCTGCCGCGCAGCGTCTCCTGCACGAACCGCCGCGCCGACCGGGGTGAGTCGGCGGTCGGCGGGAGGGCGACCGAACGCGGTGGAGTGCGCCGGTCTCCGGCCTGTGCCGCGGGGTCGGCGTTCATGTGGCTCAGTCTCTCCTGCGTTGTCCTCGGTAAGGCGGATACTGGCGGCTGGTGCGTTCGGTCCGAGCGCTCTTGTCATGAAGTTGTGCAGCGTGAAGTTGCTCAGCTGGGGACAAAAGTCCACGGCAGAACCACAGTCCGGATCGACCGCACGACACCATCACACCTCCCCTCCACGGATGCATTCCGCACCACTGACCGCCCCACGCCCGTCCGCCGCCGGATCTGGACCACACTGCCGACGGCCCCCCGTGGGCCGGCGCCCCACAAGCCGGACCACCAGCGACCCGACGACCAGCGACCCGACGACCAGCGACCCGACGACCAGCGACCCGACGACCAGCAGCCCGACCACCAGCGACCGAACCCGCACAGGCCAGTCCCGTCCGATCCCCAGGAGCCAGCCGAACGGATGCGAGCCGCATGGACACCGACCCGACAGCCGCCGACCCGACAGCTGCCCGCCCTCCGCCGGCAGCGGCCCGGGCCTGGTCGCGCACCCCACGGGGTGGTCACCGAACCCACCGACGTCGGTGCCGGAGTCGTTTTGAAGCGGTTCGCAGCCCCGATAATTCCACCGTCACAGGCAAGGTAGGAGACTGATGAGCGCCGACGCGAGCCCCGACCGCCAGCAGTTCCCCGCGAGTGCCGGGGATTCCGGTGGCCCGCCCGCGGGCGCCACGGCCACCCTGCCGGTGAACGCCGCGGTGAACAGCACGGGCACGGGCGCCGCCACGGGGCCCGGCGGTGGCACGGACGCCCTGCTCTCCAGCCTGCTCACCGGGCTCGACCGGCTCGTCGACGGCGAGTTCGGCGTCCGGCTGCCGATCGGTGACGGCGTCGGCGGGGACGTCGCCCGCCGGTTCAACGAGCTCGCCGGGATGCAGGAGCGGCACGCCCGCGAGGTTTCCAGGGTGAGCAAGGTAATTCGACGTGACGGTCGTCTCACCCTGCGAATGGACGACCTTGGTGGCAGTGGCGGCTGGGACGAGCTCACGCTCTCGGTGAACTCGCTCATCGACGACCTGGCCCGGCCCACCCACGAGGTCGCCAGGGTCATCGCCGCGGTGGCGGAGGGTGACCTCTCCCAGCAGATGGCGCTGGAGATCGCCGGGCAGCCGGTGCGTGGCGAGTTCCTCCGGATCGGCACAACCGTCAACACGATGGTGGACCAGCTCTCGTCGTTCGCCGACGAGGTGACCCGGGTGGCGAAGGAGGTCGGTACCGAGGGCAACCTCGGTGGCCAGGCCAAGGTCATGGGGGTCTCCGGGGTCTGGCGGGACCTGACCGAGTCAGTGAACTCGATGGCCGGCAACCTGACCAGCCAGGTCCGCAACATCGCCCAGGTGACCACGGCGGTGGCGCAGGGTGACCTGTCGCAGAAGATCACGGTCGACGCGCGCGGTGAGATCCACGAGCTGAAGTCGACCGTCAACACGATGGTGGACCAGCTCTCCGCGTTCGCCGACGAGGTCACCCGAATGGCCAAGGAGGTCGGCACCGAGGGCAAGCTCGGCGGCCAGGCCCAGGTCAAGGGTGTCTCCGGGGTGTGGCGTGATCTCACCGACTCGGTGAACGTCATGGCCGGCAACCTCACCACCCAGGTGCGCAGCATCGCCGAGGTCGCCGCCGCGGTGGCCCGCGGTGACCTGACCCGCCAGATCACCGTCGACGCCCGCGGCGAGGTGGCGGGTCTCGCGCACACCCTGAACACGATGGTCGACCAGCTCTCGTCGTTCGCCGACGAGGTGACCCGGGTGGCCTGGGAGGTCGGTACCGAGGGCAACCTGGGTGGTCAGGCGCACGTTCGGGGGGTCTCCGGGGTCTGGCGGGATCTCACCGAGTCGGTGAACTCGATGGCCGGCAACCTGACCAGCCAGGTCCGCAACATCGCCCTGGTCGCGACGGCGGTGGCCCGCGGTGACCTCTCGCAGAAGATCACCGTCACCGCGCAGGGTGAGATCCTCGAGCTCAAGGAAACCCTGAACACCATGGTCGACCAGCTCTCGTCGTTCGCCGACGAGGTGACCCGGGTGGCCAAGGAGGTCGGCACCGAGGGCAACCTGGGTGGTCAGGCGCACGTTCGGGGGGTCTCCGGGGTCTGGCGGGATCTCACCGAGTCGGTGAACTCGATGGCCGGCAACCTCACCGGCCAGGTCCGCAACATCTCCGCGGTGACCAGGGCGGTGGCCCGCGGTGACCTCTCGCAGAAGATCACCGTCACCGCGCAGGGCGAGATCGCCGAGCTGAAGGACACCGTCAACACGATGGTCGACCAGCTCTCGTCCTTCGCGGCCGAGATCACCCGGGCCGGCCGCGAGGTGGGCGTCGAGGGCAAGCTGGGCGGCCAGGCCACGGTCGCCGGTGTCGCGGGCACCTGGAAGGACCTGACCGACAACGTCAACCAGCTCGCGTCGACGCTGACGATCCAGCTCCGCGCGATCGGTGACGTGTCCACCGCGGTGACCCGCGGTGACCTGACCCGCTCCATCACGGTGGAGGCCGAGGGCGAGGTCGCCGAGCTCAAGGACAACATCAACCAGATGATCGCCCGGCTGCGGGAGACCACCGAGGTCAACGCCCAGCAGGACTGGCTCAAGTCGAACCTGGCCCTCATCGGCAGCAAGATGCAGGGCCAGCGCGACCTCTACACCGTCTGCCAGATGATCATCAGTGAGATGACGCCGGCCGTGAACGCCCAGCAGGGCACGGTCTACCTGCTCGACTTCATCGAGGGCGACAAGCTGCGCTACGTCGCCGGCTACGGCTCGGTGCCGCGGCGCCGCTCGGACGGCACGTTCCTGTTCGGCGAGGGCCTCATCGGCCAGGCGGCGCTGGAGAAGAAGCGCATCCGGGTCGAGGACGTGCCCGCCGGCTACCTCAACATCCGCAGCGGCCTGGGCGAGGCGCCGCCGTGCGACCTGGTCGTCGTTCCGGTCATCTTCGAGAACCAGGTTCTCGGTGTGATCGAACTGGCCTCTTTCACCCCGTTCTCCGACCTGCACCTCACGCTCGTCGACCAGCTCGTCGACACCATCGGCGTCGTCCTGAACACGATCATGGCGAACGCCCGCACCGAGGAGCTGCTCGCCCAGTCGCAGCGGCTGACCCAGGAGCTGCGCTCGCAGTCCGTCGAGCTCCAGCGCACGAACAACGAGCTGGAGGAGAAGGCGGCGCTGCTGGAGGAGAAGAACCAGGAGATCGAGCTGGCCCGGATCGGGCTCGAGGAGAAGGCCGAGCAGCTCGCGCTGTCCTCGCAGTACAAGTCGGAGTTCCTGGCGAACATGAGCCACGAGCTGCGCACCCCGCTGAACAGCCTGCTCATCCTCGCCAAGCTGCTGGCCGACAACCCCGACCACAACCTGAGCCAGAAGCAGATCGACTTCGCCGAGACGATCCACTCCGCCGGCTCGGAGCTGCTCGGGCTGATCAACGACATCCTCGACCTCTCCAAGGTCGAGGCCGGCAAGATGAACGTCGACGCCGGCCCGGTGCGCACCGCCGCGCTGTGCGACGCGGTGGCGGGCGTGTTCGGGCCCACCGCCGAGGAGAAGGGCCTCACCTTCGAGATCAGCGTCACCGAGGACGTGCCGGACGAGTTCGTCACCGACGAGCAGCGCATCCAGCAGGTGCTCAAGAACCTGCTGTCGAACGCGGTCAAGTTCACCGACGCCGGCACCGTCCGGCTGGACGTCGCCGTCGCCTCGCCCGACACCCCGTTCGTCGCGCCCAGCCTGCGCTCGGCGCCGATGGTGCTGTCCTTCGCCGTCACCGACACCGGCATCGGGGTCGCGGCCGAGAAACTCAGGATGATCTTCGAGGCCTTCCAGCAGGCGGACGGCACGACCTCGCGCCGCTACGGCGGTACCGGCCTGGGGCTGTCGATCAGCAAGGAGATCGCCCGCCTGCTGGGCGGGTCGATCGCCGTCTCCAGTCAGATCGGGCAGGGCAGCACGTTCACCCTGTTCGTCCCGTCGGTGATGCCTCCGGAGGCACCCGCGGGCCCCCACCCCGGCGAGCCCGACGGCGTCCTCATGATCGTGGACGGTGCCGTCCAGCCGCGGTCACGGGCCGACGGCGGGGACGACGGTCGTGGGCCGGTGCTGGCCGGCGTCGAGCGGGCCGCGCTCGTCCCGGCGGAGCGCAGGCCGGCGGCGCCGGAGTCGCCCGGTGACGCGGCGCACCGGGAGAGCGCCGGCCCGGCTCCTGCCGGCACGTCCAACGGGGCGGGCACCGGCAGGCAGCGTGACGGCGAACGGGCCTACGGAGCGCCCGGCCGGCCCGTCGAGCCCAAGGCGGCCCGCCGATTGTCGCGCACCTCGTGGTCGGGCCGCGGCGGCACCGACGCAGCCGGCGACCGGACGCCCGCCGAGGGCACCCCGTTCCTCACCGACCCACAGGCGCCCGCGCGGCCGCCGACGACGAACCTGGACGGCGGCGACCCGCTCGTGGGCGCCAGCATCCTGGTGGTCGACGACGACGTCCGCAACGTGTTCGCCCTGACCAGCGCGCTGGAGATGCACGGCATGCGGGTGCTCTACGCCGACAACGGCCACGACGCCATCCGGATGCTGCAGCAGGACAACGCGCCGGTGCACCTGGTGCTGATGGACGTCATGCTCCCGGGCATGGACGGCAACGAGACCACGTCGGAGATCCGTGCGATGCCGGCCTTCGCGGCGCTGCCGATCCTCGTGCTGACCGCGAAGGCGATGCCCGGTGACCGGGAGAAGAGCATTTCCGCCGGTGCGAGCGACTACATCACCAAGCCGGTAGACCTTGATCACCTCCTCGGAGTGATGCGGTCGTATCTGTGATGATCAGATCGCGTATGGTGCGCATTCGGGTATGTGTCGACGGGCCGGTGCTGGACCGGACATGCCGATCGGCGATGGTTGAGCAGTGGTGCCATCACCACGAACACCCAGGCCGACCGGCGAAGGAGGAGGCAGGCGGGTGACCGAGCGGACCGGCGGTCCTGTCGACACCGAGGGCGCGTCGAACACTGAGCGGCCCCGGAGCAAGATCCTCCTGGTGGACGACCGACCCGACAACCTGATGGCGCTGGAGGCGATCCTCGCCTCCCTGGACCAGGATCTGGTGACCGCGTCCTCGGGCGAAGAGGCGCTCAAGCGCCTGCTCATCGACGACTTCGCGGTCATCCTCCTCGACGTCCAGATGCCTGGAATGGACGGCTTCGAGACCGCGCACCGGATCAAGCAGCGCGGGCGGACGCGGGACACTCCGATCATCTTCCTGACGGCGATCGACCGCGAGCCGCACCACGCCTTCCGGGGTTACGCGGTCGGCGCGGTGGACTACATCGCCAAGCCGTTCGATCCCTGGCTGCTGCGGGCCAAGGTGAGCGTCTTCGTCGAGCTGTTCGAGAAGAACGAGCGGCTGGCCGAACTCGCCCACCAGCGGGTGCGCGACTTCGACCTCATCACCGAGGTCGCCGAGCGCCTGATCGCGCTCGACGTGCTCCTCGACGGCGCCGCGACGTCGAACGAGGAGACGCTCGCCGCCGCGAGCGCCGAAGTGCGCGGCCTGGTCTCGCGGCTGCGGCCCTTCGCGCGCTCGACGGGCGGCCAGGTCGAGTAGCCGCTGCCGGCGCCGGCCTGCGCCGGCAGCGGCGGGGCCGGTAGTTGCCCGCCGACTGGCGGGTTGCCGTTTCGTCCCCCTGCCGTGTGCGCCGACGGTAAGGTCCCTCGTACCGGGAGTGGTCGCGAGGGGGCGGGTCGATGGCGGGCGGCGACCCGCACGCGATCGCCGCCGAGGATCTGCCCCGGCTGCGGCTGCCCTACGCCGACGGTCTGATCACCATCGACCGGGTCCGCCGCTTACCCGACTCCCCGGTCTGCCGGGTGCGGCCCGGCGACCCGGCGGAGGGCTCGGTCGTCACGCTGGTCGACTTCGTCATGGCCGACCCCGCCCAGGCCGCCCGCACGGCCACCGCCCTGGTGCGGGCGGCCGACCTGACGGCCGTCGCCGTGCACGCGCTACGCGCCGACAGCCGCCGCGGCGCTCGCGGTCTGCTTCGCGGGCCGGGTCCGCGATGCCCGGGCCGGCCGCGGCCTGTCGGTGCGGATCGTCGTCGCGGACCATCGCCCGGAGCTTTCCGGCCCGCCGCCCGGCAGTGCGGGTGTCGTCGCCGTCGGTGGTGCCCGTGGCCCGGCCGGTGCCGGTGCCGCCGGTGACGCCGGTACGGGGCTGATTCGGGTGCCGCACATCGTGGCCATTCATGACTGGCCGAATGGTCCGAGTGGTCCGCAGGGTGGTCCGAAGGGGCCTGTGGGGGTGACGGACCGGGTGGTGTGGGAAATCATGAGCGCGGACCAGCATCGGGCGTGGCTGGGTGGGGTTCCCGGCCCGGATCGGGATGGTCTGGAGCATCACCTGGGCGGGCTCGTCGCGCTCGCCGGGCTGGTAAGGGCGCCAGGTGCGCAGGTCCCGCACCGCGAGGAGGTTCTCCGTGCGCTCGCTGGTGGCCCGTTGACGACCGAGGCGGTGCACCGCCACCCGGGCCCGTTGCTCGCCGCCGCGGCCGTCCTCGGGAACCGCGAAGCGTAACCAGGCCGCGTAGGCGCCCGACCGCGCCGATAACATGCGGTTGCGCCCGACGCGCCTGCGACATCCCGTTACGGGGTTTCACAAATATTTCGGAGGTGTCGAATCTGTGGTCATTGCCCGGCGACACCTCGAACGTTCGCGCGGCAATCAACCGGTTTCGATCGGTCCGTATGCTGTAGAACGTCAGCTCCTCGAGGCCGGAACCGGGCCGGTCTATCTCGGGCGGGATCCCGAGGGCGGCCAGGTGGCCATCAAGGTGATCAGCGCGGCGTTCGCTCGCGACCATGATTTCCGCCGCAGGCTGCGCGCCGATCTCGAGACTGTCCGCGCACTGGCACCTCCGTGCCTGGCGGACATCATCGACGCCGACACATCCGCCCATCCGCCGTATGTCGTCACCGAGTTCGTGGACGCTCCGACCCTGGCAGCGACGGTCGCGCAGGGCGGTCCGCTGGCGGTGCCCGACGTTCGCCGGCTCGCCGTGGCGCTCGGTTCGGCGCTGACGGGGCTCCATGGTGCCGGTCTCGTCTTCGGTGACCTTAAACCGGCGAATGTGGTGCTTTTCGAGGGTGGAATCCGCCTCGTCGACTTCGGGTTGTCGCGAGTTCTGAACACCGTTGCCCTACCGGGTCGCGGCGGATCAGGGCCCGGGATGGGTACCCCCGCATTTATTACCCCGGAGCATGTCCTGGGGCAGCCGCTCACGATGGCGTCAGACGTCTTCACGTGGGGTGGAGCAGTCCTCTTCGCCGCGACCGGACGGCTGCCGTTCGGTAACGGATCACCGCAGGTTCTGTTGCAACGTGCGGTCTATGCGGAACCTGACCTCACCGGTTTGGACCCGGTACTACGCGACGTAGTCAGCGCCACGATGCGTAAGGATCCCTCCCGCCGACCCGGCGCCGCGGAGCTGCTCGAGGTGCTCGGACGACTCGTCGGGGGCCTCCCGGCACCCACGGGCCTGGATCCGCTCGAGATCGCCGTCGCGGCGGCCGTAAGCGCCGCCGCCCCGCCCACCGAGACGCCCGCCGCCCCGCCTGACGAGATGTCTGCGGTCGAGGCACCTGCCGACACCGCTGGCGTCGTCCCGGCGGCCGCTGTGGCAGTCGCCGAGGCCGCCGAGCCCGCCCCGGTGCCGGCGAGCGCGCCGGACGCGGTTGTCGCTCCGGATCCGACGCCCGACTCCGATGCCGAGCCCGCGCCCGCGTCTGCGGCCCCGGCGGAGTCTGAGACGGAGGTCGAACCCGAGGCCACGGCCGAGTCCGAGCCCACGGCCGAGTCCGAGCCCACGGCCGAGTCCGAGCCCACGGCCGAGTCCGAGCCCACGGCGGAGTCCGAGCCCACGGCGGAGTCTGAGACGAAGCTTGAACTCGGGCCCGAGGCCTCGCTCGAACCTGAGCCCACGGCGAAGTCCGAAGCGAGGCCCGAGCCTGAGAGCGGTCCCGGGGCTGGCACCGGGGCGGCGGCCAGCGCTGCCGCCGAGCCCGGGATCGGAAGGCCGCCGGCTCAGTCTTCGGAGGTGGCCCAGTCTTCGGAGCCGGCCCAGCCATCGGAGCTGTCGGAGTCCACTGCGCCGGCCGACGGACGTCGACGGCCTGACGGGCACTGGTTGTTTCGGCTGTTCATGGCGGGGATCGCCAGTCTCGCCGTCCTGACCATGGCGGTCGAGATCACGGGGGCTGTCCGGGCCCAGGCCGCGGTGCGGGCGTCCAAGGCCACCGCCGGTCAGGCGCGCGCCCTGCTGGAGCGTCAGCCGGACCTCGCCGGCCAGCTCGCCGCGGCGGCCTACGAGATCGCTCCGACCGCGGCGGCCGGCGAGGCGCTCATCGCCGCGGCCGTCCGTCGGAGCGGCCACCTGCCCGGCGACGTCCGCGACCTCGCCGTGGCCCCGGATGGCAGCAGCATCGTCACCGCGGGCGACACCGGTGCCGGCCTCTGGAACCTCACCGACCCGTCCGCCAACCGTCGCATCACCGCGTTCCCCGTTGACGGGCCCGCGGTCAGCGCTGTGGGCTACGTGTCGCCCCCCGGGCGGACGGCCGCCGCCGGCCAGATCATCGTCACCGCGGCCCGCCCGGCAGGCGCGGGCGAGAGCAAGGTCCAGCTGTGGCGGGTGACGCCGGACGGCGCGGTCGAGCGGCTCGGCGTGCTCGCCGGGCACACCGGCACCGTCGGCGAGATCGCGGTGAGCCGGGCCGGCGACGCGATCGCCACCGGCTCCTCGGACGGCATGCTCCGGCTGTGGGACGTGGCCGACCCACGCGCCCCCGCCGAGCTCGCCGTCCTGCGGACACCCGGGCCGATCACCGCGTTGGCGTTCTCCCCGGGCGGGGACCAGATCCTGGTCGGCGGGGCCGCCCGCCTCTCGCTGTGGTCGCTGCATGATCCGCGTCAGCCGCGCCGGCAGGGCCTGCTGCACGGCGAGGGCGTGGTCGCCGGCGCGTCCTACTCCCCGGACGGCCGGACGCTCGCGGTAGCCACCACCGGCCTGCCGGACGCCGCGACGGAGCCCGGGGCGACCACCGGCGTTCCGATGGCGGTCGCCTCGTCCCTGGCGCCGCCGGAGAAGTCGCGGTCCGTGGTGGAGATCTACCGGCCGGGGGACCCGCGGGGGCTGCACCGGCTCACCTCCTTCGCCCCCGCGAGCGGCGCGGGAATGGTGGCCTTCTCACCGGACGGGCGGGCACTCGCGGTGGCCGCCGCGGCGGGCGGCGGCGACGTCGGCGTCTGGGACATGTCGAACCCGGCCCGGCCGCGCCCCCGGCTCATCCTGCCCACGCCCGCGGCACCCTCCGACTCCGCCGGACCCTCCGACTCCGCCGGACCCTCCGACCTCGCGGCGCTCGCGATCGCCGGGTCGGCGCCCGCCTCACCCGAACCGGCGGCGCTCGAATCGGCCACGCCCCAACCGGTCAGCCTCGCGCCGACCGCGCTCGCCTTCGCCGACGGCCCCGTCCGGACACTCGCCGTCGCCGACGGGAACGGCGCGCGCGTGTGGGATCTCGACCCGCGGACCGCGCGGGACCAGGTCTGCGGCCGGGCCCAGGCCGAGATCACGAGGCGGGACTGGCGCAGGTACATCCCCGACCGCCACTACTCGCCGCCCTGCCTCCGGAACTGACCACCGACCGGGACACCGCCCCGACCCTCCGGCCCTGCCTGGGCCGGCCCAGCGCTGCGCCCGACCCCGACCCCGCCCGAACCTCCCTGGTCGGTCCCGCCCGCCTTCCGTGAGCGGCGCTGCCCGGTGTGTCCGTGTGACTTCGTCCGGTTGCGGTCGACAGATACCTCTGTTGCAGAGGAATATAAGGGTGTGGAGATCGCGAGCCGGCCAGGACGGATGTCCGGTGCGGCCGGTGCCCTGCTGCGGGAGCCCGCCCAGCCGGCCAGGATCCGTGAGTCGTCGCTGGCGACCGTGCTTGCGGTCGGCACCGTCTGCATCGGCAGCTTCCTGGGCCAGCTCGACGCCAGCATCGTCACGATCGCGCTCGCCGACCTGCGTGCCGACTTCGGCGTGTCGCTCGGCCTGGCGACCTGGGTCAGCCTTTCCTACCTGGTGACGCTGGTCGCGACCATCGCCGCGCTCGGCCGGCTCGCCGACATGTACGGCCGCAAGCTGCTGACCCTGTACGGATTCGCCCTGTTCACGGTGGCCTCGGTCGGCGCCGCCCTGGCCCCCGGCATCGGGGTGCTCATCGTCTGCCGGGTCGCGCAGGCCCTCGGCGCGGCCATGCTGCAGGCGAACAGCGTCGCCCTGATCGCGACGACCGTCGAGCCGAGGCGTCTCACCGCGGCGCTCGGCGCCCAGGGCGCCGCCCAGGCGTTCGGGCTCTCGCTCGGGCCGTTGGCCGGCGGTCTGCTGCTCGAGCTCGGCGGGTGGCGGTGGGTCTTCTGGGCCCACATACCCGCGGGCGTGCTCGGGTTCGTGCTCGGCGTCCTGTTGCTGCCCCGCACGAGGGCGCACGCGCCGCGGACGCCGTTCGACTGGCGGGGCCTGGCCCTCCTGATGCCCACGGTGTCGGCCGTGCTGCTCGCGCTGTCGGTCGGCGAGTCCGCCCGCTCGGTCGGCCCGCTCGCCGCCGTCGGCGGGCTGGTGCTGGTCGCGGCGCTCGGCGGGGTGCTGTTCGTCCGCCGTGAGTCGTCCGCCGCGAGCCCGATGGTCGACCTGCCGCTCGTGCTGCACCGGGCGGTCGGGCCGCGGCTGGCCGCGGGGACGCTCTCCTTCCTCGTCCTGTTCGGCCTGCTGCTCACGATCCCGCAGAACTCCGACGACGGCGCCGTGGCGGTGGGCCTGCTGCTGGCGACCCTGCCGATCGCGATCGGGGTCGCGGCGCCGGTCGCGGGCACGCTCGTCACCCGGCTCGGCGTCCGCGCGGTGACGTCCGGCGCGATGGTGTGCGTGGCCGGCGGCCTCGGCCTGCTGGCGGCGGGGGGGAGCGGCCCGGCTGTCGGCGTGCCCTCGCTGGCGCTGATCGGCTGCGGGCTCGGCCTGTTCACCCCGTCCAACAACGGCGCCGTCATGGCTGCCGTGCCGGCACAGCAGAGCGGGATGGCCAGCGGCGTGGTGAACATGACCCGAGGGCTCGGCACAGCCCTGGGTGTTTCGGTGTCGGCTCTCGCCTACGCGGCGGGTGGCTTCGTCGCGACGATGCTGCTGCTCGCCGCGATCGCGCTCGGCGGGGCACTGCTCGCCGCCACAGCCGCCGCGCCCACGCTGCCGGGCAGCGGGCTGCCGCGTCAGCGCGAGAACGACCGCGCGGCGCCGTAACCGGGCCCGATCTCCGGCTGGCCGGCGCGGGACGTCCACCGCCACTGCACCGAGATGCGCCCGCCCACGTACCCGGGGACCCGGGGCACCGCGTGCAGCCAGTCGGCCTGCGCGCGCCCGCCGAGCACGAGCAGGTCGCCGCCAGCCGGGGCGAGGTCGCGGCCACCGGGAGCCATCGGGTCGTTGAGGATGCGGCGGCCGGGCGGCAGGTGCCGGGACTTCACGAGGAACGGCCGGCGCGCGCCGAGGGTGAGGATCGCGATTACCGTGTCGTCCAGCCAGCGCATCTCGCGGTCGCGGTGGAAGGCGACGGCGTCGTTCCCGTCGCGGTACCAGGACATCCCGTAGCCGTCGAAGTCGACCCCGTAACGGCGCCGCAGCGCGCGGTAGGCGTCCAGCAGGGCGGGGAAGGGCACCGGGTGCCCGCTGCGGATGAAGGCGCTCAGCCGCGGCTCGGTCACGTGGCGCTCGTAGCGCCACATGGTTCCCTGCCGCCAGGAGGTGCCGTCCCGGACGGCGTCGTAGAGCTCGTCCGCCCCGGACATCCAGCCGCGGGCGACGTCCACCCAGGAGTGGTCGTCGAGGCGCACCCGCTCGAACACCGCGGACGGGTCGACGCCGGGGATGACCCGCCGGCCGTCGTCACCGGTCATCGCCCGACGCTACCTCCGTCCGCACAGGGCCCGGAGGCGGCGGGGTCGAACCGTGCGGGATGACCGGACGCCGGGCTTCCGCGGGCGTAACCTCCCGGTTGTCATGACGGTAGATCAGCATGCCAACGCCGTGGGCCTCACCGAGGTCGTCACCCGGCTGCGGCGGGTGCTGCGCAGCAGCATCCGCGCGGACATCCCGTGGGAGTCGCTGCCCATGGCACAGGTGGAGCTGCTCCAGTGTGTCGCCGAGCGGGACGGCACCCGGGTCGGTGAGCTCGCCGGGCTGCTGCGGCTCGCGCCGAACTCGGTCTCGACGCTGGTCGCCCAGCTCACCGATGCCGGCCTCGTGCGGCGCGAGCGGGATCCGGCGGACCGCCGGGCCGTGGCCCTGCGGCTCACCGAGGCGGGCGAGCAGGCGCTCACCGGATGGCTGCAGGCGCACGAGCGGCGCATCGGCACCGCCATGGAGCTCCTCGCCGACCACGACCGCGACGCGATCATCGCCGCGTTGCCGGCCCTCGGCCGCCTGGTCGAGGCGCTCGGCGACCGCCCCCGCCCGCCCAACGAGTGAGATCACCCGGGACGGCCTGGTCAGTGGGATCGGTCGATGTTCCCGGCCTCAGGACCGGACGAGGCGGGCGATGGCCGCGGTCGCCTCGCGGACCTTCTCGTCCGCCGCGGGCCCGCCCTCGGCGACGGCCTGGGCCACGCAGTGCGCGAGATGATCGGACAGCAGGCCGAGCGCCACGGACTGCAGGGCCCGGGTGGCCGCGGACACCTGGGTGAGGATGTCGATGCAGTACTTGTCCTCGGCGACCATGCGTTGCAGGCCGCGGACCTGGCCCTCGATCCGCCGCAGCCGGGCGGTGTACTCGTCCTTGCTGTTTGCGTAACCGTGCTGCGACTTTCCGTGATCGGAGTGGGGTGGGGTTGGTCGGCTCCCGTCCGGCTGGCTCTCGTCCGACCGGCCCGCCTCCGGTTGGCTCGCCTCCGGTCGGCCCAGCTCCGGTTGGCTCTGAGCCGCCCGGTCCTGAGTCGTCTGGCTGACTTCGGCCTTCACTCGCACCGCCCGCCCCACGCCGTCACCCCGGAGATACCCCCCAACGGTACGTGCGAACAGGGGTGACCGTCGAGGTCAGCCCAGGGGGCCCAGCAGTTCGACCCGGACGCCCCGGTCGTCCAGCGCCTGGCGGACCCGCGGCCCCGCGTTGCGCAGGCGCAGCCGGGAGCCGCAGCGGGTGGCATGCCGGCTCATGGCTCCGAGCAGCACCGCTCCCAGTGGATCGGCGTCCCGCACGCCGGCGAGATCGACGATGATCTCCCGCTGCCCGAGGGCGGCCGCCCTCGCGACGGCGGACCGCGCCGCGCTCGCGGCGCTCGCCACGAGCAGCCCGGACAGGTGGATGACGGCACCCTCCTCCCAGAGCTCGACACGGGCCGAGAGGGGACACGCCGAGGGGCGGGGCTCGACGGCGGAGAGCGCGGCAGCGGCCACCACCCTGCCCCCGGCGGCGACCACCGCAATCGCGGCGGTGCCCGCGATTGCGGTGGTCGGTGTGATCTCGGCCGTGGCCACCGGGCCGGGTGGCGCCGCCCCGGAGGCGCGCAGCGGTAGCGCCCCGGGTGGGGCCCCCGTCGGTGGGGCCGCCGTGACCGGCACGAGTGCCGTCGAAGGCCCTGCCGCACGGCCGGCATGGGTGGTGAGAGTGCCGGCTTCTTTGCCGATGGTGAGCGTCACGTCGTCTCCGAAGGGAGCGAGGTCGCGGTAGACGCGCGAGAGTTACCCCAGGTTCCTGCCCGGTAAGTATCGCGCCCTCTCGTGACGGAAACCAATGCCGAAAGTCACCTTGTGTTGTGCCGGCAGCACGTGTATAGCGTGTCACATTTACGAGCGTCGGCCTGGTCGGAGCTGGTAAAAGCGCCGGTGTCTCAGGCCAGGATCTCCGCCGCGACGTCGGTGGCGGCGGGGAGCAGGAGGGAATGGGAGCCCGCGCCGACCGGCAGGCCGCTGCACCGGTGCAGCAGCTCGGCCGGCGCCGCCAGCAGCTCGTCGCCCCCCGCCGGAGCCAGCAGGGTGACACCGAACGGCAGGCCCGCCGCGAATCCCACCGGAACAGCCACCGCGGCCAGGTCCAGCAGGTTCGCGAACGTCGTGTACCGGCCGAGGCTCGCGTTGAGGCGGATCGGGTCGGCGAGCATCGCGTCGATCCGGTACGTCGTCGGAACGGTCGGCACCACGACCATGTCGACGTCCACCCACGTCCGCTCCGCGCTGCGCCGTAGGGCGCGCAGCCGGGTCAGGCCGCGGAACACCTCGGCGCCGGTGATTCCCGCGCCCGGTTCGAGAACCGCCCGGATGACGGGATGCACCGGGTCCGCCGGGCCGGCGTCCGGGACCGTCTGAAGGAACGCCTCCACGGCGGCGTACCGCTCCGCCAGCCACGGGCCGCCGTAGAGCAGGGTGCCCGCCTCCAGGAACGGGCCGAGGTCGATCTCCGTCACCTCGGCGCCCCCGTCGGCGAGCAGGCCCACGCCGACGCCGAACACGGCCGCGGCGCCCGCGTCGCCGAGGAAGTCGAGCTGATCGGCCCGGGGCACGCCGATCCGCGGCCGGACCGGCTCCGGCACCTCGGCCCGCGGCACCTCGGCCCGCGGCGCTCCGGTCCGCGGCGCTACGCCCGGCGCCGGGCTTCCGAGCCCGGGGAACCGGCGGGAGTACGGGTCCTCCTCGTCGTAGCCGCTCATCACCGACAGCACGCGGTAGGCGTCGGGTACGGAGAGCGCGAAGACGCTCGGGCAGTCCAGCGAGCGGCAGGCGGGCACCACGCCCCTTGTGCTCACCAGCCCGCGGGACGGCTTGAGCCCGACGGTGTTCGTCAGCGCCGCCGGCACCCGGCCCGAGCCGGCGGTGTCCGTGCCGACCGCGAACGTGACCAGCCCGTCCGCGACGGCCACACCGGATCCCGAGCTCGACCCTCCGGCGATCATGTACGGGTCGAACGGGGACGAGGGGATCCCGTAGGGGGAGCGGGTGCCGGACAGCCCCGTGGCGAACTGGTCGAGGTTGGTCTTCCCGACGCAGACCGCGCCGGCCGCGAGCAGCCGGGCGACCGCCGGCGCGGTGCCCGCCGGGAGCCGGCTGAAATCGGGGCAGCCGGCCGTCGTGGGCAGCCCGGCGACGTCGATGTTGTCCTTCACCGCGAACGGCAGCCCGAACAGGGGGGGCAGGCTGGGCCCGGTCCCGGCCGTCGTCCCGGGCTCGGGCCCGAGCCCGTCGGGGCCGGCGTGTCCGAGGCGTGCGCTCGCCAGCAGGACGTCCAGCTCGGTGGCCCGGCGCATCGCCTCCGCGCGGGGCACCAGGGTGATCCACACTCCGTCGTCGCCGCGTGCGGCGATCCGGTCGTAGACGCCGTCCACCACCTCGCGCACGCTCAGCCGTCCCGCGAGGTAGCCGGCGCGCAGGACGTCGGCCTGCAGGTCCGGTGGGGTGGGGCGGCGCGTGCTCCGGTCGCTCACCGGGCGGTTGCTCACCGGGCGGTCGCTCAGGCCGCCGCGAGCGCGGCCGAGACCGCGTCCCGCACCGCCGCCGAGGTCGCGACGGCGCCGAACACCCCGCCCTGCATCGTCACCATGTGCAGGGCCGCCCGGTGATTGGCGGGGTCGGTCGCGCCCGTGCAGTCCGAGAGGATCAGGCACTCGTAGCCGCGGTCGTTGGCGTCGCGCATCGTCGTGTGGACGCAGACGTCCGTGGTGATGCCCGTCAGGATGATGTGGGTGATCCCGCGCCGGCGCAGCACGAGGTCGAGGTCCGTGGCGTAGAACGAGCCCTTGCCCGGCTTGTCGATGATCACCTCGCCGGGCAGTGGCGCGACCTCGGGGACGATCTCCCAGCCCGGCTCGCCGCGGGTGAGGATGCGCCCGCGCGGGCCCGCGTCGCCGATCCCGGCGCCGATCCGCTTCGAGCGCCACAGCTTGTTCGGCGGGCAGTCGGACAGGTCGGGGCGGTGCCCCTCCCGGGTGTGAATGATCATGAAGCCCAGGGGACGCAGCACCCCGAGCAGCGCCGCCGTGGGGGCCAGGCCCGCCCGGGTGAGCTCGAGATCGTACCCCATCGTGTCGACGTAGCCGCCATCGCCGCAGAAGTCGACCTGCCAGTCGATGTTGATGACGGCGGTGGTCGCGGGGCTGAACGAGCCGTCGTAGGGCCAGTTGTAGGGCTCGGCGGTGACGGGCCCCACGGTGAGACCACCGCTCGCGGGGGCCACGGGTTCGGTCGTGACGGTCATCTGCTCCTCCTCGGCCGTCCAGGTCTCTCGTCGGCACAGCGTTTTCCGCCGGCGCAGCGTTTCCCGTCGGCGCACCGTGCTAGGTGGCCGAGCGGGGCGGACGTCCGCGGTTCAGCACCATCTGGGTGATGGCCCGGGCCGCCCGCCGCTCCACGACCTCCATCGACTCGCCGACGTGGCTGCGCAGCGCCCGCACACCCGCCTCCATCTCCCCGGCGAGCACCTTCTCGAGGATGTCGAGATGCTGGGTGATGGTCAGATCGATCCGGTCGGCGGTCAGGAAGTCGTACATCCGCACGGGGCGGATCCGGGCGTTCACAGCGTCGAGCATGTTCGCGAGCTCGCCATTGCCGGACGCCCGGCTGAGCGTGATGTGAAAGTTCTCGTCCAGGGCCACAAAGGCCGGGTCGGGCGTGGGGGGATCGGCGCGTAGCGCCCGCCAGTCGTCGCGCAGCGGTTCGAGCAGTGCGGCCTGGTGCGCCGCGCCGGACTCCAGCGCCCGCTGCAGCCCGCGCAGCTCCAGCGTGACCCGGATCTCGTACAGGTCGCGCAGCCCGGCGAGGTCGGGTTCGGCGGGGTAGTAGCCGCCGTCCTGCCGCTTCTCGACCAGGCCGTCTCCGGCGAGCCGGGTCAGGGCCTCGCGTACCGGTGTCCTCGACACTCCCAGCAGCGCGGCGACGCGTTCCTCTCCCAGGCGGTCCCGGAAGGAGAACTCCCCTGACATGAGCCGATGGCGCAGCGCGACGTAGACATGGTCCCGCAGGTTCCCCGAGCCGGAGGCCCGGGTGGTTGGCGACGGTGTCATGACGCCGAGCATCTGCCATGGACGGCGCGGACGTACCACCCGCCCGCCGTCCCACCGGTGACCCGCCTCGCGGGGCACGCGGCGCGGGGCCTTGCCGGGATCGCGGCACAGGCAGCAGTGCAGGTCGTGGTGCCGGCCGCGGCGGGTGTGTGGCCGGGCCCGGCCCGCGGTGGCGGGCGGAGCACCCGTCCGCGGCTTTCTGCATACCGAGCTGTATACAGTGTCGTGTACATGAAAGTGAAGGTAGAGACGAAGAATTTTCTGATCAACACTCGCGCAGTTACATTCACACGTCGACGGTTAAGTACCCGTTAATCGAGGGTGCGGAAGGTGGCCGGATGGAGCCGCGCGGCGCGCACGGGACCCGCAGCACCCCCCAGGGCGGCAGCGCGCAGGGAAGCGTCCCGCAGGGCGGCCCCGCCCAGGGTGCTGTCGCCGCCGGCCGTGGCGCCGGGACTGCCGCGGGCCCGGCCTTCCTCCTGCTGCACGGCACCGCGACGACCGGGGCGGTGTGGTCGGGTGTGCGCGCGGCACTCGCCGGCCGGGAGGTGCACGCTCCGGACCGCCCGTCCACCGGCGAGCTGGCCGCGGAGATCGCGGCACTGGCGCCGTCCGTGGCCGGCCGGGTGCTCGGGGGAGTCAGCGGCGGCGCCACCCTCGGTCTCGCGATGCTCGCGGCCGGCGTCCCCATGGTCGCCGCCGTGCTGCACGAGCCGGCGGTCGGCTCGCTCGTCCCGGGGCTGCTCACCCCGATGGCGGAGGCGTTCGCCTCGGGCGGGGTGACGGCGTTCGGGCAGCGGCTCTACGGCCCGTGCTGGCGGCCGGGGCACGCGCCGGCCGACATCGCGATGGTGGAGCGCGACCTCGAGATGTTCCTCGGCTTCGAGCCGGGCTCACCGCCCGTGGGGGCGCCACCGGTCCTGATCACCGTCGGCGCACAGTCACCGCCCGTGCGGCATCGCGCGGCCGCGGCGCTGCGGGCCCGGTTCGATCTTCCCGTCCGGGTGCTGCCGGGGTGCGGTCACGCCGTCCACCTGGAAGCGCCGGAGCTGTTCGCCGCGCTGCTCGCCGAGACCGCGGCCGGCCTCCCACACTGATCCGCCGGCGCTGAGCGGCAGGTGCTGGGCCGCCTGCGCTGATCCGCCTGCGCTGATCTGCCTGCGCTGAGCGGCCGGGTCAGCGTTCGACGTGGTGGGGCGGCAGATCCGCCAGGAGACGGGCTAGGTCGGCGTCGGCCTCGTTCTCGTCGAGCAGGGTCTCGTCGCCCCAGCCGATCTCCCGCTCGTCGCTGGGGAGCTCGTGGTCGGGCAGCGGCGCGTCTCCCATGAGGATCTCCTCCGATCGCCATGCGGCCCGGTGGCCGCTCGGTCTGTGCGGGGCGGTCCTGTCCGGCCGGTGTCCTCGCGAGCGGCGGCACCGGCGGCGGGGCCAATCTACCGGCGCGGCCCCGCCGGACGGGGCAGACGACACGGCCCGCCACCGGTCCCGTTCCGACGCTCATCTTCGGGCCCCGGGCCCCGAAGCCCGGGGCCCGGGGAACCAGGCCAGCCCCTTGGTGGCACTAGGGGTGAGCCTCGTCGCACGGGCGGGTCGGGCGGGCGGCGGCCGCCGCGCGGTCGGCTGGTGCGCGGTCGGCGAGCGTCGCGGTAAGCGCCGCCGCCATCGCGCCGACGATCACGCGGTGGGTGGCCTGCCCGCCCGCGCGGTAGGCGTCGCGCTCCCGCTGGGACCAGGCCCGTTCGAACAGGCCGGGCTCCGCGGGCTCGGTGGCCAGGACGGCCCGCAGCGAGGCCCGGTACCTGGCCACCAGCAGCGGCGGTTCGCCGTACGGATTCTCGTCGTAGGCCTCGTCGCGGTCTATCAGCTCACGGATCTCGTCGCCGCCGATCGGCCGTCGCGGCCGGTGCTCTGCCGACGGATGTGCTGCGGGTGGGTCTGCTGGGGGCATGGTTTCCTCCTCGGCCATTATTTGTCGACAAGCAAAAACGACCCTAGCGAGGTTCTTGGACAAGAGCAAAGTGGTTACGATGTTCGCTGTGGACGACGGTGAGCAGTTGGTAGGCATCGGGGACATCGCGTTCCAACTCAAGATCACGCGACAGGCCGTGGACTACTGGACTCGCAAGGACGCCAAGTTTCCGGAGCCTCTGCAGGTCATCAACGCGCCGGCCGGCAGTGGGGCCAAAGGAACCAGGGTTTGGCGCAAGCGTGAGGTCGACGCCTGGATCGTGGAGCACTACCGGCGGCGCAAACAGTAGTGGCATGCGCGGCCGGTATGGCTGATCGAGGTACGGCTGATCCCGGCGCGGTCGCGGTGGCCGGGATGCCGTGCGGTGTCAGGGATCCCGTACACAGGGAGCCTTGATCGCAAAAACGGGCAATACGCCCGAAACGCCCACGACAAGTGTCGCCGGGTATGTGATTCGACCCGCTCAAGCGGAGCGCGGTCTCCGATCTCGTGGATCGACGGTATTCGGTACCCGAGTTCGCCGTGGTGGTCCGTTAGTGCGGCCGGGCGCCTTCCGGTAACCGGTCGCGTGACGCCGCCGCCGTCTTGAACGCGTGCGACGGAGGGCGCGCCGGCAGGGTTCCTTCCGCTGCTGCCGGTCGCAATTAGCCGGACGTCCTTGAATCCGTTTAATTGGGTACACCAATCTCTTCGGTGGTCCGCCCATGCGGCTGATTGCCTGCCAGTCCGTTGCCGCCGAGCCATCTTGTTGTCGCCACGCAAGCTGGTGCGCCACTCGGGAGTCGTGGCGGCGAACCACGAACTCGCTGGTGAGGGCACGCTGCGGGGGTGGGGGGACGGTCTGCGGGGCCCGGCGGCGTGGGCGCGTGACCAGGCCCGGGCCCATGGTTCGAGGGACGGTGGGTCGGTGGCCACCTGGCCTGGGAGGCACCCCGCCGGGCGGGCCGGGCCGCGGCGGCCGGCGTCACCACGGCTCGCTCCGAGCCGGCCGGGGTCCGCCCCGAAGTGAGTTGCCGCAGCGGCGTATGGAGTGGTTGAGCCAACTCACTCCGCTGGCGACCCCACCGTGAGGAGTATCAGCTCACGTCGATGACGGCCCCACCGGACCGGGCCGCCAGGCCGAGGAAGCCGGCGCGGGGAAGAACGCGATCAGGCGGAACCGGTATGTATGGCTGACCAGCTCGCGCGGCTGACCGGCGCGACGGTGGCCCGGGGCGGATGACGAGCTCCGGAGACGGGCATGGGGCAGCCCCCGGCAACTGCCGGGGGCTGCCCCATGTGAAAGGTGACAGGCGGGCCGGGGGCGGTTCCCGGCCCCCGTCAGGCCGCCGCGGTGCTGGAGGCCGTGCTGCTGGACGTGCTGGACGAACCGCCGTCACCCGACGAGGACCCGGCCGAGGCCGAGGACGAGCCGGTGGAGTCCGACCTGGTGGCCGAGGAGCCGCCGTCGGCGCCGCTCTTGGCGGACGAGTCGCCGTCCGACGAGCCCACGGAATCCTTGGGCCGGGCCGGGACGCCTGACGAGGACCCGGACCGGCTGTCGGTCTTGTAGAAGCCGCTGCCCTTGAAGACGAGGCCAACGGAGCTGAACACCTTCCGAAGCCGGCCCGTGCAAGCAGGACACTCGGTCAGTGCCGCGTCACTGAAGCTCTGCACGGCCTCGAGATCGTGCCCGCAGGCGGTGCAGCGGTACTGGTAGGTCGGCACGGACTCCTCCCGGAGTTGGCACTCGGTGGTAAGGACTGCCAACTCTAACGCCTCGACGGGCCCGCTGGCTTCCCGATTGCCGGAGCAGGTGTCACAGCGGTGCCGGTCGGACGATTCTGGTCGGCGTCACGATGATGGTCACCGGCCGGTCGTGCGGCTTCGCCGGGACGTCCCCGAGCAGCTCGCGGTCGTTCAGCAGCGCGATCACCGGGGTCCCGGGGGTGGCCCGGGTCAGCGCGCGGTCGTAGGAGCCGCCGCCGCGTCCGAGCCGGTTGCCGCGCTCGTCCGCCGCGAGGGCGGGCACGATCACGACGTCGGCCTTGGCGAGCTCGACGAGCGGCGCGCTCGGCGGTGGCTCCCGGGTGCCCATCGCACCGGGGATCAGTGTGCCGGCGAACTCGCGGAAGTCCAGGTCGAGGTCGGCGCGCACGACCGGCAGCAGCACCCGTACGCCCCGGGCACGCAGCCGGGTGAGGATCTCGGCGGTGTCGGGCTCGTCGGCCATCCCCACGTAGGCGGCGACGCAGGAGGCGGCGGTGACCTCGGGCAGCGCGAGCAGCCGCTCGGTCAGCACGGTCGGGTCCGGCAGGACGCCGGCCCGGCGCAGCGCGAGCAGCCGCCTGCGCAGCTCGCTCTTGGGCTGTGGCGCTCCGGGCCGCGTGTACGCGGGCACCGGCCCGGGTCTCGTGCCGAGGCCGGAACCGGGGCCGGCCGCGATACCGGCCTCGGCACCGTCCCCGGAACCATCAGCGCCGGAACCCGAGCCGGCCGCGGAACCCGAGCCGGCCGCGGAGCCGGTGATCTCCAGGTCGGCGGCCGCCGACCCGGCCGGCCCCACGGGATCCCGTTCGGAGCCGGACCGGCCCACCACGCCACTGCCGGTGACGGTACCTCCGGTCACAGCCATCCCCACCCTCAGCGCACTCGGGCCCGGTTACCTGGGCGCTGGGCCCGCCACCCGACTCCTCGAGCTTTCCGCACCGGCGTGCTGTCCATGCGGCCGATGGTGATCCGAAAGACGACACCGGCACGACATCCCGCTGGCGAAGGCCTCACGGTACCGTGATCGACCCGCACGTGGAGATCTGCCCGCTGCGGACCCGCCGGGCCCGCCCGACAGGTCGGTGAGCGTGACTTACCGGGTGCGGACGGTCGGTCCCGGAGCCGTCTTGGCCGGGCGCGGCCCGCCGTGAGCGGAGCGGGGCTGTCGGGTGCGCCGTGCCGCCGGGGACCACGATGGCCCGATGCCTCACGCGGATGCGGGTTCACGGCCAACACGGATGATCACTAGTTGTGAATGTCCTGTGTGTGTACGCCGTCGTGCCCTGAGGATGCCCGCCCGACTAAGGTTTCGCCCATGCCAGTGACGAAGGCGGTCATTCCCGCCGCGGGTCTGGGGACCCGGTTCCTGCCCGCGACGAAGTCGGTTCCCAAGGAGATGCTACCTGTCGTCGACAGGCCGGCCATCGAATACGTCGTCGAAGAGGCCTCCCGCGCGGGCCTGCGTGATGTGCTGCTCGTGACGAGCCGCACCAAGAAGGCCATCGAGGACCACTTCGACCGGGAGGGGGATGTCGAGGCCGCGCTTGAGCGCAAGGGCGACAAGGTTCGCCTCGAACGCGTCCGGGCCTCCGCCGAGCTGGCCGAGGTCCACTCCGTCCGTCAGCCCTCGCCGCGGGGGCTCGGTCACGCCGTTCTGTGCGCCTCCGCGCACGTGGGCGACGAGCCGTTCGCGGTCCTGCTCGGGGACGATCTCATCGACGAGCGTGACCCGCTGCTGGTCGAGATGCTCGCCGTCCAGGAGCGGCACGGCGGGGCGGTCGTCGCGCTGATGGAGGTGCCCGAGGAGGCCGTCTCCATGTACGGCGTGGCGACGATCGCTCCGGCGGCCGCCGCTCCCGCCTCGGCGGTCTCGGCGGCTTCGGTGGAGCGGGTCCCGGCGGGCGGGTCCGGCGGGCGCTACCGGACGGTGCGCATCACCGACCTGGTCGAGAAGCCGCCGGTGGACGAGGCGCCCAGCAACCTGGCCGTCATCGGGCGCTACGTGCTGCCTGCGGAGATCTTCGACGTCCTGCGGGCCACGCCGCCCGGCCGGGGGGACGAGATCCAGCTGACCGACGCGCTGCGGACGCTGGCGGAGCGGGCCGGCGCCGACCCGGGCGCGGAGATTCCGGTGCACGGCGTCGTGTTCACCGGGCGCCGTTATGACACCGGTGACCGGGTCGACTACCTCAAGGCGGTCGTCCGGCTCGCCTGCGAACGGCCGGACCTCGGCCCGGAGTTCTACCCGTGGCTGGAGGAGTATGTGGCGTCCGGCGGTCCCAAGGCCGAATGCTGACCGGCGGGGCGGGCTCGCCCGCGGCCGCGGTGGCCGTGGGCCTGCCTGTCCCGAGGGCGGACGCCGACGGGCTTACCTGACGGGGCCGCTCCGAGCGGGCTCAACCGACGGTGCTCCTGGATGATGCTCCTGATGGAGCGCACCTTGTCCGCCGGTGACGTGCCGCACTGACGAAAAGTGACCAGGCCTGCGCGGCGAAGGACAGGTCAGGAATTTCTCGGGGCCCTTGCTTGGGCGCATCGGCACCTTCGGGCAGACTGGACGCGCGTCTTCGCGCGGAAATGTCCAGGCTCCTGACATGTTGGCCCTGAAGTCGCCACGTCAGGCGAGGAACCGCCCGCGGGTCAACGGCTGTCGAGAGCTCACTCGCCGGCCGTCATGGCCTGCTGCCCGGCACACCGCTGACACGAAGGCTATATGGCCTGAACAGAAGTGTAAAGAACGGGACGGGTGCCTGTGAAAACGGTAGACCAGCACGCATCGGACATTATCGCCGCAATCCACCCCATGTCGCCGCGGCGGACGGCGCTGCGCGAGGCGCACGGCTGCGTGCTCGCGGCGCACGTGCGGGCGACGGTGGCCGTCCCGGGCTTCGACAACTCCGCGATGGACGGCTACGCCGCCCGCGCCGCGGACGTCGCCGAGGCCAGCGAGGACAACCCGGTGACGCTCCCCGTGGCCGGCGAGATCATGGCCGGCCCGGTGTCACCCGCGCCGCTCGCCCCGGGCACCGTCGTACGGATCATGACCGGTGCCCCGCTCCCGAAGGGCGCCGACACGATCGTCCAGCTCGAGTGGACGGACGGCGGCATCGAGACGGTTCGGATCAACCAGGCGCCGCGCCGCGGGCTGCACATCCGCCGTGCCGGGGAGGACATCGCGCCCGGCAACCTCGTGCTCGCCGCGGGCACCGTGCTCGGCGCCGCGCAGATCGGCCTGCTGGCGGCCGTCAACGTCGCCCGGCCGGCGGTCCACCCGCGTCCGCGGGTGGCGGTTCTGTCCACCGGCAGCGAGCTTGTCGAGGTCGGCACCCCGCTCGGGCCGGGCCAGATCGTCGACTCGAACAGCCACGCCATCGCCGCCGCGGCGCACGAGGCGGGGGCGCTCGTCCGCCGGGTCGACGGGGTGTCGGACGACCCCGACGAGTTCGGCGCGACCTTCGACGAGCTGCTGCGCAGCACCGACGTCCTGATCACCACCGGCGGGATCAGCGTCGGTGCGAGGGACGTCGTCAAGCAGGTCCTGAGCAAGTCCGACGAGATCCGGTTCGAGCGCATCGCCATGCAGCCCGGCAAGCCGCAGGGCTTCGGTGTCGTCGGTGGCGTGCCCGTCTTCACCCTTCCGGGTAACCCGGTGAGCGCCCTGGTGTCGTTCGAGCTGTTCGTCCGGCCGGCGCTGCGGCGGATGCGCGGCCTGCCGGCGGGCCCGGGGGGCGCGAGCTGGCGGCAGCCGGCCACCGGCACCGTCACCGTCCGGGTGAGCGAGACTATGCAGTCCGCGGCCGGAAGGCGTACCTTTCCCCGGGTCCGTCTCGAACGTGACGACACCGGGGAGCTGGTCGCGACGTCCGCCGGGGGGCAGGGCGCCCACCAGATGTCCGGGCTGGCCTCGGCCCACGCGCTGCTCGTCGTCCCCGAGGAGGTCACCGAGGTGCCCGCAGGCACGAAGCTTCCCGCGGTGCTGCTGCCCGAGCCCGAGTGGGCCGGCCCGTTCGGTGAGGCCCGCGGGTGACCGGTCCCGGGCGGTTCACCCACGTCGACGACCGGGGCGCGGCGCGGATGGTCGACGTCTCGGCGAAGGAGGTCACGGCGCGCACGGCGACCGCCGCCGGCTGCCTGCGCACCTCACCGGACGTCGTCGAGCTGCTGCGCGGCGCGGGGGTGCCCAAGGGTGACGCGCTCGCCGTGGCCCGCATCGCCGGGATCATGGGCGCCAAGCGCACCCCGGACCTGATCCCGCTCTGCCACCCGATCGCCGTCTCCGGGGTCAAGGTGGAGCTGACCGTGGTCGACCACGGGGTGGAGATCACCGCCACGGTGCGCACCGCCGACCGGACCGGGGTGGAGATGGAGGCGCTGACCGCGGTCGCGGTCGCCGGGTTGACGCTGCACGACATGGTGAAGGCGGTGGACCCGCTGGCCGAGCTGACCGAGGTCCGGGTCGTCGCCAAGACCGGCGGGAAGTCCGGGGACTGGCACCGCGACGGCGCCGGGCCGCCGGGAGACGGGGCCGGGCCGTCGTGAGCGGCGCCTCCGGGCTGCCGGCAGGGGTTCGGGCGCGGGTCGTGACGGTGTCCGACCGCGCCCACCGCGGCGCCTATCCCGACCGCTCGGGCCCGCTGCTGGTCGACGCCCTGGTCGGGATGGGCTTCGACGTGCCCGCGCCGGTCGTGGTCCCAGACGAGCGGGCGGAGATAACCGCGGCCCTGCGCGCGGCCGTCGACGCTGGGATCGACCTGGTGGTGACCACCGGGGGAACCGGTCTCGGGCCGCGGGACGTCACACCGGAGGCCACAAGGGACCTGCTTGACCGAGAGGTGCCCGGGCTGGCCGAGGCGCTGCGGGCGGCCGGGCGGCTCAAGGTGCCCACCGCGGTCCTCTCCCGTGGCCTCGTCGGCACCGTCGGAACGACCCTGGTCGTGAACCTGCCCGGCTCGACCGGGGGAGTGCGCGACGGCGCCGCGGTCCTCGCCCCGGTCGTCGCGCACGCGATCGCGCAGCTGCGAGGCGACACCGACCACTCCGGCGGCACCGACCGCTCCGGCGGCCCGTCGGGTACGGCGCCCCACCCGCCCGCGTCCACCGGGGGCACACCGGCGTGAGAGCGCCCGGCTGGCCGGTCACCCTGCGCCATGATGACGTCGTCGTCCGGCCCATGCGCCTGCGTGACGCCCCGACCTGGGTCGAGGTCCGCACGCGCAACGCCGACTGGCTCGCTCCGTGGGAGGCCACCTCGCCGGGCTCGGCGTCGGTGCGGGCCACCTGGAACGAGCGCCAGACCATCGGCGTCTACACGCAGATGCTCCAGCGGCTGCGGGCACAGGCCCGGGTGGGCGCGGCGCTCCCGTTCGCCATCGCCGTCGACGGACGGTTGGTGGGGCAGCTCACAGTGTCGACGATCGTGCGCGGGGCGTTCAACAACGGCCAGGTCGGCTACTGGGTGGACGGCGCGCACGCCGGCCGTGGCATCGCCCCGACAGCGCTGGCGATGGTCACCGACCACTGTTTCGGCCCGGTCGGGCTGCACCGGCTGGAGGCCAACGTCCGCCCGGAGAACGCGGCCAGCCGCCGGATGCTGGTGAAGCTGGGCTTCCGCGAGGAGGGCCTGCACCGCAGATTTCTCGCGATCGACGGTCGGTACCGCGACCATATCGGCTATGCACTGACGACCGAGGACGTCCCCGGGGGATTGCTGGCCCGCTGGAGCCGCACCCGTTCGCCCTCCTCCTGAGCAGGCTTACGGCACAGGCTTTCGCCCCGGCGTCGTCGGTGCCGGTGGTCTCTTTGTCCAGTGCCCGTTAGCGGGGTTTCCGGCGTCGCCCAGGCCCCTCTTCAGGGGGCGGTTCGCGGTCCGTTCGGACGTCCAACGCGTGCCGTTCGGGTCGCCTTCGGCGTGCCCGCGCGGTGTCGCTGGTGCTCGCCGTGGCCCACTCGGGCCGCTTGGGTCGTCACTCAACCTGCTCGGCGTTACGTTGGGTGCTCGTAGTGTGACCTGCCCACCCGGACGGGGGGAGTATCACCCAGCCCACATCGGTATCACCTCGGATTGACAGTGGACGGCCACCCGGTGAACCTCGCCGACGAGTGCGACACGCGGGCTTCCGGTCGGTGACCGCGCGCATTCCGCTCACTAGCGTCGAGCACGGAATCGTAAACGACGACATCGAGAAGAGGCGTCCAGATGGTCTGCTCGCTCGCGCATGCCGCGCCTGGCGCGTCCGATCCGCGCCCGGCTCGCGGCGGGCGGGCGGGGGCCAGGTCCTCTCGCCCCGGCCGCCCTGAGGGATGCCCAGCCGGCCCCGCCGGCATCGCGAACGGCTCGCGTCGGCCGAACGGCGTCAGGTCGCCGAACGACGTCCCAGGAACATTGCGGAGCGTGACCGCGTGAGTGCGCTCATCTGGCTGGCGATCGTTGCCGTATGGGGCTTCGTACTCATCCCCATGTGGCTGCGTCACCATGATTCGGCGGTGGAACAGCGGTCCGCGGACCGCTTCTCCACCGCCATGCGGGTGCTCTCGCGGCGCGGCTCACCGCGCGCCGGCACGGGCCCGCTGACGCGGGCCCCGTCCGAGGGCTCGCCGGCGGTGGCACAGGAGGCGGCAGGGATGGCGCGATCGCGCTCCGGCGAAGGTCCCGGCACGGGGCAGCTCGGCGCGGCCGACCCGGCGGATACCCGGGCCGGGGTGAATTCCGCGGCCGCCCCGACCTCTCCGGAGACTTCCGGCGCGGCGGCATTTCCCGCGGGCACCGGCACGGACGCGCACCCCCGCACGGACCTGGCCGACGACCTCGACCCCATGGACGATCTCGAGCACCTGGACGGGCTCGAGCACCTCGACGGCGTTGACGGGACGGACGGCGTCCACGGCCTGGAACACGCCGACGGGATGGACCTCGACGGGATGGATGACTTCGTGGACGGCCGCTCGGCGGGGGCGCCGGGCACGCCAGGGGACGTTGATGCGCCCCCGCGGCTGTTCGGGCCGACCTCGGGTGTGCCGCGTCGTGTCCCCGCCGACCGGGCGGTCCGCGCGGCGCAGGCCGATCGCACGGCGCTCGTCCGGCAGCGGCGGCAGCGGCTCTTCGTCCTGCTCACCGCGCTGCCGATCAGCGTCATCCTCGCAGCCACGCTCGGCGGCATGTGGATGATCGTCCACCTCGCCGTCGACGTCGCCGCCGCCGGGTATGTCCTGCACCTGCGCCGGTCCGCGCAGGCGCACCGCCGGGTGGTGCGCTCCCGGGCCGCGCTCGACCGGCGGATCGCCGCCGAGCGCGCCGTCCGCGCCTACGGCGGCATCCGCGGCTGGACCGGCGGTGCGCGGGAGCACGCCCCGGGCTCCGCCTCCTGGGCGGGCGGCGCGGCACGCGGCACCGAGTACTCCCCGGTGCGGTTCTCCGCCGGAGGCCCGGCCGAGACCCTCACCGCCGACGACCTCGCGCACGCGCGGGCCGAGACCGTCGACCTCGGCTCCGTCGCCGACCAGGCGCACGCCACAGACGGGGCTGATGGCCACCGTGGCGGCGCGGGCGACGACGAGGCGGAGGGCGACGACCCGGCCCACCCCGGCGACGCCCACGACGCTTACGAGGCCCACGACGCTTACGACGCTTACGAGGCGGACGCGGCAGCGTCCTCGTCGCCGGCGGCAGAGGGCGCCCACCCCGGCCACCAGCCCGAGTACGCCGAGTACACGGCCCGCCGCGACGCCTCCGGTGACGTCGAGTACGTCGAGTACGTCGAGTACGTCAACGCGGAGCAGCTGGGCTACGACGCTGCGGCGGCCTACCCGGCGCCCGCCGGTGACGCCGCGCGGACCGAGTACGCCCAGTACGCCGTCCAGGCCGAGTACACCGAGTACCCGGGGCACGTCGAGTACCAGGCCGGGTACGTCGAGTACGCCCAGCAGGCCGGCTACGCCGAGGAGGCCGGGTACGCGGAGCAGGCCGGCTACGCCGAGGCGGCTGGCTACGGCGAGGCTGCCGGTTACGCCGCTCACGCCGGGGCGGCGGGCTACGCCGAGCAGGCCGGATACACGGAGCAGGTCGGATACGCCGAGCAGGCCGGGTACGAGGCCGGCGACCAGGTCGCGCGCGGCTACGGTGGCGCCGCCGGGCCCGCGGCACCCCGCTCCGGCGGCGCGTCCCGTCCCGTCCCGCGCCCCGGGGCGCGGCCGAACACCTCGCGTCCCGGACGCGTCCAGGTCAACCCACCCGGAACGCACGGCGGCCTGATTCCGCCCGCCGCGGCGACCGCGGGCCAGAGCGAGGCGGTCGCGGCGACTGAGGCGACCGGGCCGGCGGCCGTCGCCCAGGCACCGGACGAGCTCGAGACCCTGCTCCGGCGGCACGCCGTCGGTAGCTGACCACCAGCGGCCGACAGTCGCCGGCCGGCCACCAGCGGCTGGCCGTCGGTGGCTGGACTGCCGGGCACCGGCCGGTGCCCGGCACCGCCGTGTGGGTGACTCCGGCTACAGGTTCCGGCGGCTGATCGGCCGCCGGAACCGGAGACGTCCAGGCCGGCGGTGATGGCCCGCGGCGAGCCGGCGCCGCCGGGCGTCGGCGGGCGCTGACGGGCCGGGTCGCGTCCGGCCGGGGGCCCGGTCCGCGTGCATAATGGCCTCGTGACACTCCGCTCGCAGACCACCCCCGCCACCGCTCGTCGGCGTGCCGGGGCCCTGGCTGCCTGTCCGCGGTGTTGTCCCTGCCCTCGCGCCCACTGACGCCGCGCCCGAACCTCGAACGGCCGCCCGGCGTCGCCCGATCCGGTTCCACCCGGCGGGCCGGGGCGTGAGGGGCCTCCGGATCACGTTCCTCCCGCCTGGCCGGCCAGCGGCCTGAGCCCACGCGGGGCACGTGATCACGTGCCAACCTCCCGGAGCTCACCGCGGGCCGATGCCCGCGCTCGCACTCCGGCGATGTGTCCTTCCGTGTTCGTTCATCGGTGCGTCCCGGTGTCGCGCCGTCGGTGTCTCCTTCCGGCCCCGCCTGTCGCGCGCCCGTCCGCGCCCCTGGGCGGGCTCCGGAACGCCGGCGAGACGTGGGCCAGCCGGGGCGAGGCGCCGGCGGGGACAGCCTGCGGCAGGAGGAGAGATCCGGTCTTGATGTTCGAATCTTGGCTCGCCCGGCTGCGGGACCGGGGATTCGTCATGTGCCCGGCGAGCAGCGCCATTCCCGTGGATGTGAGAGCCGTCGCGGCCGACGGCACGGGCCTGCATTTCCGCTGCCGTGGCGTCCGCGTCCGGCTCGCGGTCTACCGGCCCGGCCGAGCGGCCTGGCAGACACCGCTGCGGGACGAGAACTGGGCGCCCGAGGAGTCCCTGGAACTGTGGGAGCGCCGCCCGCTGCGCGACGGCACCGTTCCCGCCAAGGGCCGCCTCGTCTTCGTGGCGGACGGCGAGGACGGCGCCGTGGAACCGGACGCGGAGATAGTCCTCGACGGCGCGCGCAGCCGCGGCTGGCGCGGCCACGAGGCCGGGCTGCTCCGGACGGCCGAGGCGGCGTCGTTGTTCGAGAACATGCTGCTGGTCGCCGGGCTCGCCGCCGAGCTCGACGAGATCCCCGACGCGGCGAGCCCACCGGTCTTCGCCGTCCTGCCCAGCACGCCGTGGCCGCTGGTTCAGGCTGACCCGGCCGGCTGGGACGGCGGCCGGATCGTCCGCCAGACGGATCGCCAGCCGGCCAGCGAGGGCGCCCACCCACTCCCATCCGGCGTGCTGTAAGCTTCAGTTGCTTCCAGGGGGTGTAGCTCAGCCTGGTAGAGCGCCTCCCTCGCACGGAGGAGGCCAGGGGTTCGAGTCCCCTCACCTCCACCATCACGGCTTTACTCGAACACTGCTCCACCAGGGCAGCGCTCAGCAAGGCGGTGACGGTTACACCCTGTGAAGCGGCGCCTCCCATCAGGGAGGCGCCGCTTTCGCGTGCCGGGGCAACACGCTGCTCGCGATGTGTCAGCACATCGTCTACGGCTTCTCCCAGACTCCAGGCTCGCCGTGCTGCCACGGTGGCGGCAAACGGCTCGTTGAGGTCGTCAGCGGCCACAACGGGCCCGGCAGAGACGGCATCGAGGTACAGCCGGGTGAAGATCGCCTTGTTGAGCACCTTCCGGGCCCGGATGCTCGACTGTCGGTAGAGGGCTTGCGGATCTTCCAACAGGCGGAGCACTGTCGTCAGAACCTCGTAGCCGGCATCTAGCGGTATGTCACTCTCACTCAATCGTGCCTCGATCTGAGTACGTTCCTCGCGGATAGCCCGCATCTTGGCCGTCAGCTTGTCCTTCGGCCAGTCTGGATCGCCCACCAGTTCGAGCAGGCCGTCTTCCCGGGCGTTCAGCTCTTTGAGCTGCCGCGCGTACTGGGCGCGGAGTCGGCGGGTGCTGTCCGTCGTGCTGGCCATGGCAGCGTCGAGGCGATGGCGGACGGCGGCGCAGAAGTCATCGGATAGCTGGACGTTGATGTAGTGCCGTTCGATGGCGTCCTCAACAGCGGCCACCGGCAGGTAGGGCAGGTCACACGACTTGTCCTGTCGTCCCCGGCAGATGTAGTAGAAGTACTGCGCACCGCTCTTGCTTCGGCCGGGCAGGATGATCAGGCGGCGCTGGCAGCGGTCGCAGAAGATCAAGCCCTTCAGATAGTGATTATGGACACGTTGCCGCGTACCGGCCCGCCGTTCGGCGTAGAGCACCCGCTGCACCTGGTCGAACAGCTCTTGGGAGACGAGCGGCTCGTGCCGGCCCGGGTACTCCTCCCCGTTGTAGGTGATGAAGCCCAGGTAGTAGCGGTCTCGCAGCAGTTCGCCGATCTTGTGCACCGATACCGGCCGGGCGGTCCACCGTTTGGTCGGTTTGGTGCGTAGGCCGGCTTCGGTCAGGGCGTCCCGGAGGGTGCGGAAGTTGTACTTGCCGGTGGCGTACAGCTCGAAGGCCAGGGTGATCAGAGGCGCGCGCTCCGGGTCAAGCAGCACCGTGCGGACCTCACGGCCCTCGAACTGTTCCCGGACGTTCAGGTAGCCCAAGGGGGCGACGCCGATAGTGCCGCCCTTCATGGCCTTCTGGCCCATCTTGTACTTGATGTCTTCGCCACTGACCCGGACCTGGTACTCGTTGAAGACGGCGATCATGCCGTGCATGGCCTGGCCGGCGGGCGAGGCGTCGAGGTTCTTCTCGGTCGCCGAGTGCAGCTGAACGCCCAGCCGTTCGAGCGTCATCATCATGATCGCGTCGTCGTAGCGGTTACGGGCAAACCGGGACAGGGCGTAGACGAAGACGTGCTTGATGGTCCGGTCAGCCTTGATACGGGCGATCATCTCCTGGAACGCCGGCCGCTGGTCGATGGTCTTCCCGCTCTTGCCCGGGTCGATGTATTCATCGACCAGTGCGATGCCCAGTTCCCGGGCGCGCTGCTTGGACGCTACCCGTTGGGCCGGTAGGGAAATGCCCTCCGGGTCGTAGTCGGTGTTGACCTGCCCGGCGGATGACACCCGGTAGTAAGCGATGCCTTGCTCGCCGCGTATCGATGGTCGTTTCTCAGTACTCACCGTTTCCTCCTTTCTTTCGCTACGCCGCCAGGCCGGGGCACTCAGCGCTGCCCGTGTGTGGACGCGCTGTCAGCCGGAAGTACTCCGACACCGGCCGGTCGGCTTCGTTGGTCAGGCCCAGGTAGTCCAGCCGTATCCGCATGGCCGTCAGCGACACGTTGAACTGTCCGGCCAGTGCTTCCAGGTCCTGGATGCCGTTGCTCCAGGCCCGCTTGAGGGCGGTCCGGGGCATCAGGAAGCAGGCCGCGAAGTGGTCGCAGATGCGTTCGATCTGCCGGGCCCGGTACTCGGCGTTGCCGTAGCCGAGTTTGGCGTAGGCCCGCTCAGCGACAGGGTGGTCAAGCACGTGCTTGAACTCGTGAGACAGGCTGAAGCGCCGCCGCCCGATGGTGTCTTCCCGGTTGATCGTCAGCAGCCAGCTGCCGTCCCGGCGGAGGTGCGTCACGCCGCCAACCTCGGAGGTCTGCGGTAGTTCCGCGACGGCCGGCATCTCGTGCCGGGGTTTTACCCGCACTTCGATGCCCGGCAGGCTGCTCACCTTGAAGACGTCCACCGGCACGGCCTGCATGGCCAGCAACTTCAGGAGCAGGCTGGCCTGCCGTTCAGCCAGGATAAGGGCTTCGCCCTGGGTGATGGACCGCGCCGGGATGATCTCCCGGACTTTGTCGATGATGTTTGCTGTTTTCAAGGCTTCCCCCTTCCTCGGTGGGCGTTAGATAGTTCGCGTCCGGCCGCGTGCCTGTTCAGTGGCCAGCCCCGTAGCGTTCGACGACCCGGGCTACCGCGCGTTCAGCTTCCCGCACCGCTTCGTCAGGAAGCCCGGGGTAGCTGTGGCGGAGATAGGCCCGGAGGGTCGGTGCAGCCGGGGGTACGGTGACCCCGAAGTAGGCCAGCAGTTCGGCCAGGTCAAGTTCCAGCGCACCGGCGATACGGCGCAGTAGTTCCAGGGTTGGCGAGGCCGTCTCGCCACTTTCGATGCGGGTGATGTTGGATGAGTTGGTGCCGGCGAGCCTGCCGAGCTGCGCCCCCGATAGCCCCTTGGCAATCCGAGCCTGCCGGATGTGTTCACCGAGCGATGTCGGTTTCGCAATGTCTTCCATGAACCTCCTTTTATACTCCTAGTATTACTCAATCTCTGCAAGCTTGCAATAGCTTTCCTTGCATCGGTTATCCACTGGCGCTCACCGTTCACTCTCTGAGCATTTGCACGACACGCGCGGTAGCTGTCTCAAAGAACTCCGGGAAGATCAGCTGGTCGGCCGGCGGTGGCAGTCGGGCCATGAGATTCCGGACGTCTCGCATTCGGCGCTCGTGTGGCACGGTCAGCAGCACCCGCGGCGTGACGCCGTCCGGCCCCAGCTGCCCGGTGCGGGCGAAGTCGACGTAGCGGCGTAGCTTCCGCCCCAGCGTCACGGGCGATTCCGTGGCCCGGTCGACCTCCACGAACCACGAATCCTCGATGTCGTCGTGCGCCACGCAGGCCGAGGCATCCGGCTTCAGCAGCCCACCCGCCCCGTCCGGCCACCAGGCTGCCGCTTCGACGGCGAAGCGGCCCAGTACCAGTTGGCTGGCCGCTTGCGCTTCATGCAGCTGTACGTACAGCTCACTGATCGCCAGCGAGTGCTTGAGGAACATCTGGCCGGGTGTCCAGGGCCGCCGGGCCCGCGACTCCCCGCCACCGGCCGCATCCCTGGCCGATGCCAGCAAGGGCAGCGCCCGTTGGCCAGTGACACCGAGAGCAAAGACCAGTCCGGCGCTGCCGGCCCGCGCGCCGCCGATGGTGCGTTCCAGCGGAGTAACAAGATCGTGTTCGGCGAGCCGGGCAAGTACTCTGCGTCGTGTTCGGTCACGTGTTGTAATAGAAAGATCTTGAAAATGCAGGCGGGTCAGTTGCTCACCCGTCAGTACCCGGACACGGGCAAGATCCAGGAGGATGGCCCGGTCACGGGGGCTGAGTTGGTCGACCAGCTGCTCGATCATGGCGAGGGATCGGCGGGCGGCAGTCATATATGACCTCCATGGGGGAGGTCATGAGTCGTTGGACAAAAGCACAGAAAGGGCTGGCAGGACAGGGATAGACGGCACACGGTGGCCGACGCGACCGGGTGGGCGGCCGGTGGGGCGACCGGCGGGAGGAATGCGCGGGCGGTCATGCCGCATCCCCACGCCGCCGGCGGCCGATGGTTGGCCCGGGTCCGGCTTCAGATTGGCCGCTGACCCGGGCGCGCAGGGCGGCTTCCACCTCCTCACGGGGCGTGCCGTAGCGCTGGCGGCTTCGCTCGGCCAACTGCCGGCCGTCACGCAGTGCGTCCGGTAGCGGCAGCGTCTTACCGGTGACCGGCCGCAGGGTGGTGTTGTTGATGTTCAGGCGCATGGCCACTTCGTAGGCGGCCAGGCCCATGAGATCTTCACGGGTGAGCGGCGCGAAACGTTGGGCCATCTTCTGGGCGTCGTCGAAGTCGAGCTGGAAGACGACCTGTGAGCGGACCGTGCCCAGCACCGCTGACTTGACGGCTTCGGTCAGCTGCCCCAGTTCCTGGTGGGCGAGCGTCATACCGACGCCGAGCCCCCGGGCCTGGGCCAGCATGTCGGCCATGCCGACCGGTAGGCGCAGGACATCCTGGAACTCGTCGACGAAGACCATGACGGGCTTGCGCCGTTCGGCGGGTATGGCGGCCCGCGCCAGGGTGGCTTGGAGCAGCAGCGCCAGCAGCAGGGCGCCGAGCAGCTGGGCCGTCTCCGCGCCGACGATGCCCTTGGACAGTGGCACGAGCACGATGCGGCGCTGCGTCATCAGCTCGGAGAGGTTGAAGCCCTGGCTCTGGCCCAGCATCAGGCGCAGCGGCGATCTTGTGAGGATGGCCCGCAGCTTGTTCATGACCGGCCCGATTACCTGGAGCCGCTGCATATCGCTCATGTCCTCGTAGGCGTGCCAGAACGGCCGGACACCTTCCGGCACGCCGGGCTGGGCGGTCACGGAGCGCCGAAAGGTCGGGTTGGTCAACAGTTCCGGCACTTCGGCCAGGGTGAAGTCCGAACCGTCCGCGGCCGTGGTGTGCACCAGCGTCAGCAGCGAACTGCGGAGAACGTCGCTCGTCCGCGGTCCCCAGGAGCTGCGCCAGAGCTCGCTCATGATGTGCACCACGTTGTCGACGGCCAGTTCCTTGTCCTGTTCGGTGCGTAGTCCCCCAAGCAGGTTGAAGCCCACCGGCCGGTCGGTGGCCGATGGGTCAAGCACCACCACCTCGTCGGCCCGTTCCTCCGGCACGCGGGCCAGGAAGTCGTCGATCAGGTCACTCTTGGGGTCGATGAGCATCAGGCTGAGGCCAGCGGCGGCGTCCTGAAGGGCCAAGTTGTCGATCAGGGTGGACTTGCCGACCCCAGTTGGGCCGAGGAGGTACAGGTGGCGCAAGCGGTCCGTTGTCCGCATGGCCAGCGGCACGTCCAGGTCCGGGTAGTTGCTGCGGGCCAGCACCGCGCCGCGTTTCGGCGTGGCCGGTGAGGGCGCCAGCACCCGGCTGACACCCGCCGGCAGTCCCGGCAGCGATACCGAGCCCAGCAGAAAGCCCACCAGGCTCGGCAGTTCCCGGCTGCTCAGCAGCAACGGCCAGCGGGTCAGCGGCAAGGCCCGCCGGCCCATCCGCCGGGCCACCATCCGGGACGGCAGCCAGCGGCGCACCATACTGACCCCGGGGGCGTTCGGCCCGTGCAGCGTCGACCAGGTGCGCGACAGCAGCGACTTGGCACGGGCATGGCTGCCGGCGGCAACACCGACCCGTAGTACGGCGTGCAACAGCGGGTCAGCTTCCTTGGTTCGCTGGGCACGGACAGCTTCGGCGTCGGCCGGCACGTCGCCTTCTACCAGGTAGGTGCTCCACCAGGCATCGCCCCGCTTGGCCGAGGCGCTGTGGACGGGCGGCGGGTTGCCGGCGCTGGTCAGCGCCCACTGCACGCGCACCTCTTCACCGGCATTGAGCGGTTGCAGTGACGCCAGCTGCCCGGCGCTGATGCTCTCCGCCCGGTCGCTGGACAGCGGCCGTTGCCGGGAGGTCATGGTCAACTCGGCGGCCACCTCGTACGGCGGCTGGCTGGCCAGATACTCCGGCGCGGCTTCCAGCCGGGCGCTCGGCAGCCCGGCCCGCAGGGTGCTGAGCAGCTTGGCCTGCGAACTCTTCGGCAACAAGACGTAGTGGGTGATGCCGGCCCGGGTGGCCACGATCTCCAAGCCCAGCGGCGGCATGGTCAGCATCGACCAGCGTGGCGGGTGGGTGGCCGCCGCCACCAGGGCCAGCCAGCGGGCGACGTCTTCCGGCTTCAGGCCGGAGGGCAGGCCCAGCCGGTAGGCCACGAGCGTGCTGCGCCATTGGCGGGCGTCGAGGGCGCGCATGCCGATGACCGTGCCGAAGATCGCCAGGCCGCCGGCCAGCATGGCGATGGCGGGCATCACTGGGCCACCTCCAGCACCGGCGAGCCTTTTGTCTCGGCGGGCCCGCTTTCCTGGCTCGCGGCGATGAGCGCTTGAATAAATAGATCCACATCAATAGTTGTCCGGGGTGCGCCGTGCACCAGAATCTTCCCGTGTCCTGCCATATAGAGATTCCTTGCTTACCTGATTGATGAGGGTCGCGTCAGCGGCAGGCGTGCCGATGGCGGCCGGTGCTCCGGCCGGGCAGATGGAGGCGACTGACCTCTATTGCTTCTTATGCCCGCCGCAAACATGCTTTGTCAAGAACAAAATCGATCTTCCTGGCGCATAACCCTGGCGAATCTGTAGGCAATTTCGCAACGCCGCCGCGAAGGACCTGCCGGCCTCGGCAGGCGTGGAGCACACACACCCACAAACTGGTTCTGCCCGGGAGGGGGTCACCGGCTGGTGTCTCCGCCCGCCGTATCCGGATTGAGGCGGCAGGCCCGCACACGCTTCCGGACGCGGCGGCCTTGGCGGGCGGGGCGCACGCGGCGGGCCAGGACCTCCGTGCCGCGCGAGTCGTGAACCCCGTCGGCGGCCAGCATCGCGACGGCCGCCTGGCCCAAGTGATAGGCCAGCTTCACGGGCACGGCATTGCCGATCTGGCGGTACTGTGCGGTCATCGGGCCGGCGAACTGCCAGGCGTCGGGGAACGTCTGGATGCGGGCGTACTCGCGGACGTTGAGCGGCCGTGTTTCCCTCGGGTGGCAGCGCTCGGTGAGCTTGGCGACCGGCGAGCACAGCAGCGTCGGGCTTGGTTCGTCCCACGCCAACCGCCGGGCGACGCCACTACAGCTTCCGCCCTGGTAGGGACCGTTCGGGAGGCACGCCGCCAGCGCCTCGGCTGGTAGGTCGCGCCAGTTGCCGCCCTCCGGTACCTGGCTCATGATCGCCTCACGACTGGCCGAGTACCGCTGACCCGGCCCTGCCGGCCCATCCCCGATAGCCTGCCGCACCGTTGGCGGTGGGCCGTCAAGTTCAGTGGGGAAGACGATCTGCTCGCCGATACTGCGGTGGAGCGCAACGACGACCAGCCGCTCGCGCCGCTGCGGTACGCCGAAGCGGGAGGCATCCAGCACCCGCCAGGCCACCTGGTAGCCGGCCTCTTCCAGGGAGGCCACCATGGTCCGCAGCGTCCGGCCGCCATCGTGGCTGCGCAGCCCCTTGACGTTCTCGGCCACGGCCAACCGTGGGCGGATCTCGCGGACAGCCCGCGCGAACTCGAAGAACAGCGTGCCGCGCGGGTCGGCGAACCCTTTCCGGTTGCCGGAGGAGCTGAACGCCTGGCAGGGGAAGCCGCCTTCCAGGACGTCGACCGTCCCGCGCAGGGGCAGGAAGCTGACATCGTGGATGTCGCGATGCTCAACGTTCCATGCCGGCCGGTTGGCGCGCAAGGTCGCCACGGCGTGCCGGTCGCACTCGTTGAGCAGCAGATGGGCCAAGCCAGCCTGCTCGAACCCGAGGGCCATCCCGCCTGCGCCGGCAAAGAGGCTCACACAGGTGAGAGGACGGATTCCGCGGGGCGGCTGGCCATCCCGCGGCATGGGAATCGCGGATTCTTGGCCAGTTCTTGGCATGGGGGTATCCATGCTTGGTGGGTATTCTCCTTTACAGTTCGGTGTGCGAACAGGATCGGGCCTCAGGATGCTGGCAGGGCGGCCCGCGCGCGGTATGGCCGGAGCGCCAGACTTTCTTATTGGCGCTCAGCAGCCGGCCGGCAAACCTTGGCGTGCCGCCGGGGGCTGCCTACCGCCGCCGCAGCACCAGCGCGGACAGCCCGACGAGCACCAGAATGACCACCGCCGGCAAGATCAGCGGCTTGGCTGCCTCATAGGCGATCCGGGCTCCGACGCCAATCACAATCATGATCACGGCGGCCTGCACCACCTTGGCCTTCCAACCTTCCCCGTTCATGTGTTGGTCTCCTCTCCTGAGTGATCTGGATGTCCACGCCCGCCAGCCGGCCCGCCGTCCTGGATGCCGGGCAGCCGGTTGCCGCTGTCTTCGGGTGCTGGTGGGCGGGTGAGTTCGGCCGCTGCCCGCATGTCCTGGCCGGCGATGACGAGCGCCTGCACCACCAGGTCGATGTCGATATCCGCCCGTTGGTGGCCACGTACGCGGATGCGCTGGTACGCGGGCCCGGCCCGCTTTCTGCTCAGAGGGCCACGTCGCAGTCGACCTCGTTGCCCCAGGCATGCCAGCCGGGACGCTTCCGCCGGGCGAACAGCTCCAGATACGGCCCCGGCGAGCAGCGTTCGATGATCGCGAACTGTTCCTCGGGCTTGTGGCTGTGATCTTGCTGTGGCGCATAGAACCAGCTGCCCTGTCCCCGGGACTGAACCGGGGCACGCCCTCGCGTACCGAGCAAAATGTGCTCGCCCTGATTCCGCAGGTAATTGCCCAGCCCCAGCCGGGGTTTGATCCAGGTCAGGATCGACCGGTAGGTGAAGCCCCAGGCGGCGAGGACTTCCTCACCGGCGTGCACGCTGGCATTAGTGACCCACAACCAGCAGTGGCTGTTCTCAGCCGCCAGGCGGTCGACCCGCAGGGCCGTGATGGCCTCCAAGCCCATGAGCGGGTAGTGCCGTTCCGCGCTGCGGCCACCTTTCTGCTGGATGTTCCACGGTGGGTCGGCCAGGATGGTGGCGTAGCGCCCGTCACCGGCCGTAGGTACTTCAGTGATCAGCGTGCCGGTCCTTCCGGCACGGGAAGATGCAAGATGTAAAGCTCCTTTCGCCTGGTGGCAGGCATGGCTACCGCCAGCCTGCCACCAGATGGACAGGGAATTTATGAGGAAAATTGAACCGTGGGACTGGGCGGCTGGACTACTCCGGCCGGTAGTCCTCATGGTTCTCGGCTACCAGCGGCAGAATGTCCGCGTTGGCCAGCGCCTCGCCCAGCCGGGCGGCCGCTACTTTCCGCTGCTTCTTCTCTTCGCCGTAGCAGGTCATGAAGAGATCCTGGAAGTAGCCGGTCAGGACTGAGATGGTTTCCGAGCGCAGGGCGTCCAGTGGTACCCGGACAACCACCTGGTCGTGGGAGTACGTGCTCACGGCCGCCATGGCCTACGGTCCGCCAGACGGCGCATCTGCGCTTCGGCATCGAGCCGCTGGGCGCGGATAGTCCGCCTGACCTCGGACTCCTGGTCGCGGAGGAAGCGCAGCGCATCCCGGCGCTGCAAGTCCGACACCCGCCGCCAGAGGATGCCGAGCAGCAGCACCGCGAGTAGCAGGGCGAGTACCAGTGCGACGGTCATCAGTCGAGCCCGCTTCCGAAGTCGAGCACGCTCCGCGCGATGGCCGCCACCGTCGTGTTGGCGATGAGCGCCAACGCCTCGGCGAGGTCGGGGTTGGCCTGCTCCAGCTGGCGCTGGGTGTCCTTCAGGAAGGCCACGTCGTACATGGCGCTCTCACCCACCCGGGCCTTGGCCCGGATCACCGCCCGGCTGACGTTCACTGTGTCGCTGATCTGCGTGACCGCTCGCACGGTGGAGCGGGAGACGGGCCGCCCGTAGCTGCTGTCACGGCGGCTCAGTTCACCTGGCACGTCGTACTCCTTTCACTAGCACCCGCCGGAGCGGGCGCGCCGAGTAGATGGCCACTACTCTTGGTCACAGTCCGAGCTTCGTGCTAGGCGATCCGGCCCCCAACTTCTGGACAGCGCAGTGGACAAGCAAGCCGATGACCTGGTTCTCCAACAGCTCCGCAAGCTGCGCGAAGGAGCCGGCCTGACCGCCGACCGTCTGGCTCAGAGCGGCGCAGTCATGTCGGCGCTGGGCACGGCAGATCCGGAAGTAGGCCTCCAGCGCCTTGCCGCTGCTGTGACGGCCATGGGTGACTCCGAACGCGCCCGCGCTCTCAAGGTCGACTTTGGCCTCGGCTTCGAGGAGCTGGTGGGAAGAATGCCGGTAGTCCGCGAACGCGAGTGGCTCGGTGATCGCCGCAGCGCCTACGCCGGGGCCATCGGGCGCGACGTCAAGACGCTCAGCCGCTGGTCGGACCGGGCGGTGGCGGAGCTGCGTGGACACTTGCTCTCGGACAGCTTCAACGGCCATCTCTACGTAGTGGCCGCCGTTGAAGGCCAACGGATCAAGGGCGCGAGCCTGATTCAGGAACCGCTGGAGGGCACGAAGGACGGCATTACGGAGCGCTCCAGCCTAGACATCGACAACCCATCTACCGAGCCGTCGATGCCCTGCCTGATCTACAGTTATCCGCGGGACTGGCGGCCAGCGAGCCTCACTCTGGCTGTGGCGTTCCTTTCAGAGCCCCATCCGGCCACAATCTGGGGCACGTACACCGACAACATCATGAAGCTGGCGTTCGGGCACGAGCGGTATGTATTAAACCTCAACGGGAATACGGCAACCTGTAGGTTCCTGCAACCGAGAACCGATTTACTGTATGCAATATGGTGGCGGGATGGGGCGAAAAATACTGTAATAGATGACGCAGATAATAGACTGCCTCTAGGTGCTGAATGACCTTTGTGCTAGAATTGTGTCCGGAGCTATCGGGGGGAAGGGTCGGGTGGCAGCATGTTGGCCTGGCAGATAGAAGCTCGCTTGAGTATGGGAATCTTCGCGGCGTGGGGCCCATTGGCCGTCGGCAATCGGCCTACCGTGACCGTCGACTGAGCCGAGGCAAAGACATCGGCCAACCGCAGAAGAATGGCACCGCCTCGAAGTGAGACCGCCAGGACGGCGAGCCTCCTACGTGAACTGCTAGAGACGCGCCAGCCGTACCGTCGTCTTTGGCGGCGTGAGATCGAACGTGACCGTACTGAGAACCTGAATCAGGCGGCGGTCGCCCGGGTGATACATAAACATCTTATTGATGCGGGGCTCCGTGAAGAAGTTGACGAAGAGCGCCAGCTAAAAGACAAGGTGAGCCGTGCACTCACAGGGCGTACTCTCGTTGCCGAAACGCTCGATTGGTTCATCGAAGCTTTCAACATGGACGAAGGCGATGCAGACCATCTTCGGGCGATGTTTGCGGGAACTTCGGCCGAGATCAATGGCATATCGAGTACCGTACGACAACCGCGGTCAATGGCGAGGAGGCAATGGCATAGGACGCTGAGCCTCTTTGAGCGCTACCACATTGACGCCCGGGGGTATCTCGTTGAGCGCCGGACGATGCATACTATTCTTGCGCTTGAAAATAACGTCGACCGCTATCTATTTAATCATGAGCCAACCGTGGTCGATATTCAGGTGATTCGCGGCGGGCAGCTTGGAAGAAGATACGAGTACAGCAATGGCCTATGTGCTCACGATATCGATTTCGGGTACAGCTTGAGTCGCGGGCAGAGCTACTCCTTTGAGTATTCAGCATTTTACGCAGAGGCGGATCGGCGACTTGAAATACGTCGTCCGGCGCGCGCCCGGTCGGAAAACATTGACATAGCGGTTTGCTTTCAACCAGAGCTCGCTCCCCGACGGATATGGTGGTCGGTATGGGAAGATCACTACGACGGCGGCCCTGTGGATGAGGATCCAGTGCAGCTCGACGGCAGCTTGATTGCCAGACGCTATGTGTCATTCATTGAGCAGACGGTCGTCGGCTTTCGCTGGGAATACTGAGATCTGCCGCGTCGGGCGCTACGGCTGGAACTGTAACCAGCATCGCTGGCTTACATGGCCGAGTCCGATGGTGTGTGAAGCACGAGTAGTGCCGAGCTCGGACGTCAGCAGCCTTGACAAGCCATGCGGATGTGAATCGACTACTGACGGACGTAACCGAAAGTAGTCAACGCTCACCCGACGGTATCTGCGACCTAAGTGCGACGTGGTGCATGTACTGTCTTCTCACCTCGGCCCTGTGCCCGCCGGAGTACGTCATGCCTACTTGGAGCCCAAGGAGAGATGGATTTTCCGGTGGCCAGATTGACCGTGCACGGTGACGACGAATGTTCGATCGGTGTGGGCGGACGCAATCCGAAAGCTGACCGTGCTGAGGGAGTCTGGGGCAGGCTTGCGTTTCGCTTATGCGCTACGTTTATCGTCCTCACGTTGCCCGGCCTGACCACATCCTGTGGCGAGGAGCCTCGCGATCTGCCAGCTGTAGCCGCACGAGAGCTGCCGAATGTGCAACCGCCGAAGCTATCACCGATCTGCGATTTCACCCGCCAGCCGGACGGTAGCTTGGTTGGATGCCTCGCCGGTGACTACTTCTTTGCCTTCGACAGTGCCGACTTGAGGCCTGAAACGCGTGGTGAACTCAGTCGCCTACTACCTACAGTATTGGCGCACGAAGGCGTGGTTCGGATCAAAGGGTACACCGACGGGATCGGCTCAGCGGAATATAACAAGTTCCTCTCGGCCGCGCGGGCTCAAAGCGTTCGTTCCTGGCTGATAGAGAAAGGCGCTCGGCAAGAGATCGTCTCGGAAGGACTGGGAGAGGAAGGCGCCGCCGATAACGTTGCGGACGACACCCGGCGGCGAGTGCTAATCATTTTGGAGCCATAGGCAATGAAGTTGAGAAGAGCCTCATGCTCGGCTCTAGCGCTATCGGTCGCGGTGGCCGTCTCAGGAGCTGCATGTGGCAAATCAGAAACGGCGGACTGCTCGCAGTATCGCCAAGAGTCAGGCATCGGCGATTCCGGATCTGCGTATCCCTTGACAGTTATTGGTCTTGATCTTCACACCAATGATTCAAGTACCGCAGATGAAATAGCGCAGACGCTCACTCCCGTGATTGGCGATGCCCTTACTCGCGGAGCTTATATCAAAGTCATTGCCCATGGAGGCGACGGACTCGGCACGATCTCATCCGACTGTTTCACTGGACCGGCTGGTGGCCCGTTCCTTATAGACAAGAAGAATGAGCGACGAGAAGAAAGCGAGCGCTCGAAGGCTACCGATGTACTTACCAAGGAAGCTGCGGAATTTGTTCGTTCCCAGCAAGTAAGCGACACCGGGACTGCGACTTTTCTAATCGCGGAACTCAAGCAGTACATCGACGAGGCACGCGCGGCGGCATCCAACCACCTGGGTGAGGTCACTGTGATTCTATACAGTAACCTACTCGGAAAGAGTGATGCTGGGCAGCCGGACTGTCTGAACATCGACGGCCAAGAAGCGGGAATGGCTACAGCGGCGGCCCTTGTCGAGCGATGCTTCCATGACGGTTATATAGACCAGCTCGCTGCGGACCACGTCCGCTTGGCCGGGGTGGGAGATGGAGCCGAGAACAGCCAGCAAATAATCCTAGCCAACCAGCTGGCGGAAAGCCTCTGCGCCCGGTGGGGAAACTGTGAGAAGCCGGAGGTTGATAAATGAAGAAGCTTCACGAGACTGAAGAAGAACATTCGCAGATTGCGAGAATCAGGTCTCAGTACATTGTTCTCGCGTGCTTCCTGATGGACGTTCTTCTGGAGATTTGGATCTGGTTGACGATCGATTCCAGCGCAATCTGCGCCTCCCTTACGGGCGCGATTATCATCTGCACCTTGAGCGCCTTCATCGCGGGCAACACGTTCGGGTTGCGTGACTGGCGGCGGCGCAACGGGATTCAGGGACGGGCGGGCGCGAGGGACAAAGTTGAGGTTCTCAGAAGCCAGCCGCCGCGCGAGACTATACAGCGGCGCTTCTCTATTGCGTCCTGGGGTGCGAAGCTCGGTGCGCTTGCTATCGCGGCAGCGATTGTGTTCGCTGCTGTTGGCGGAGAGGACGTCGAGCAAAGCATAATAGCTTCGATCCTCATCCTGATCTGTGCGCTGCTGTGTTTTGTGAGCGGTAGCTACGCGCGGCCGATCGACTAGTACCCATCGAAACGAAAGAAGCGCTGAGACATGGCACGAGGTGGTTCTCGCCCAGGCGAGATTGCAAAGAGCCTGATCTATGGTATCGGTGATGTCGACGTCGGGCTTGCTGGTCCCGAGGCACGGCGAGAGACTCTCGACGCGCTAGAACAGCAGGAGCTAGAGACTGCACACGCTGCTGGCATTGAAGTTACTCGAAAGCCGCGCCAGAAGATTAAGCGGATTCAACGAGCTCTGGAAATGGCACACGAACGCCGCAAGGGCAAGTCCGCTCGCTCGTCAAGCCGGGTCGACCAGGCCGCACGTTGGCGGCAGGTCGGAATTCAAGAGAGAATTCCACTAATTCACCTGTCTTTGCCATTGCGGGTCGTTATCCTGCTCCTGCTCGCGACCGTTGACTTCTACGTCTTCGCTCAAGCCTATGCGTACCTTACCGACGTGGAGGACTTCAGTCCGGAATGGTGGGTTGGTGGCGGGGTAGGAACCATTGTCTTTCTTACCGGGCTAGTCCTAGCGCATGAGATAAAGGCCCTGGTTCTGGGTAGGGCACAACGGAAGCTTCTTCAGGAAATCGACGACGGATCCATCAAGATTGAAGACGACTGCCGTGAGCGGCTGGTCTGCACGGAATCAAGTCCTATTATGCTAGGGCTCGCCCTGTTCGGGTTCACGGTGCTTTTCGTCTTCGGGTTGCTGGTCCGTCTTGTCGGTTCCGACGAGAACTGGTCGATTTCGCTCCTGCTGTCACTGGTTCCCGTCGTGGTCGTTGTGGTCGAGGCATTCATCCATGACCCAATGGATCGGGCTGAGCCACGTCGCTCTCTGTTGGAATGGTTGCTGGAGCGGAAGCTTGCCAAGGAGTCGGAGAACCTTGCCGTACTGCAGGAGAAGATCGACAGGGCGATATCCCGGATCAAACATAAGTACGTGGTCGAGCGATCGATTCTCGCGACGGAACAGGCGGATATGGGACTCGGCTTGCAGGCAGCCGCAGAGTCGCGTGTCGGCCCAGTAGACCACTCTCGCGATCCAGATCCAACCTTGGGAGCAAGTTCAAATGGCCATATCCATCTTCCCGAGCAGGGGTCGGTCGGCGGGAACGGAGGCCTTTAGTGGGCAGTGATATACCGCAGTTTCAGCGCGCTCCAGACAAAGGTTTCGGAAGGAGAGCGACGTACAAAACGTTTCGAAAGGGAGAAAATTTCGTAACGGATACATACGTAGATGGGCGCTTCACGGAACGGCTCGTGATACGGGCGATCCGCAATAAGAAGACTGGTAAACGGAGGCTTGAGCGTGAACTATTCACTATGAAGCCTGGTCTACCGAAGATCTATCACGACGCTTTTCGGGCAGGTCTGACCAACCGCATGATGCGAGTAGCAGGCGGAAAGCAGTTCTATTCCCACTTTACTCCCGACCTACATCAGGGTGCCACGGAAAAAGAATTCCGAGTGAAGCATCCAGTATCGAAGGATATTCCTGCAAGATATTCAGTTCTTCGCGCTGTTAAGCGAGGGAGTTGGAGAGGAAGGTACCTCCGTGACTACGGGAAGTAGCCATTAGATCTGGGCTCATCCTTTTTCGTAACGGAATTCGGGCATCTGGAACCTGTATTTTGGTACTTCAACATCCCAGCCCCGATCAGGAACGCTAACAGTCCGACTGGGGACTGGGGCAGGATAACTGCCGCCCGTTCCAGCATCTCCAACCTTGAGCGGCTCGCCTGATGGTGGTTTCTGTTCGTTCGGGCGGCTAATAAGGAATAGCTCCGCATAGGCGTCCTCCGGCGGGTATGAATTGTCGCCCTGGAGGGGGTAGGCATCATAAGCGTTTTTAACGCTATTCCAGAGCGCCAATTCGACGTTGGGTCGACCACCGCCGGGGTCACTAAGAATAATCCCTAATCCGCCTGTCGCGATCCATCGAACGTAGTCGATAGCCAATTCCGTTACATCGGATTTTTCTTCAGCGGCAAGGAACGGCAATGCCAGAATACGCTCCTCGGAGTCCTCCAAGTAGCCGTCGCAGACGAGCACAAGGACTATCTCCCCTTCCGAATAAACTAGCCGCAAACGTAGGCGCGACTGATCATCATGTGGTTTTATTAGCGTGCCGGGTAGGATGCTATGTGGCAATTCTTCGGAGTTCACCGAGATGCCGTATCCAGCCGCTTTAAGTTCAACTTGCAAGGCTTCAATACCTGCACGGTAGCGTCTGGCGCTTACATTTTTAGGATATACCGACTTTAGTTTCATGGCTTCATTTTATTGCATTACTCGAATAATGTGAAGATCCATGTCGGACTTTATATTGATAAGAGTAGCAATTAGTGCCCAAGATGCTGGCACGCAACATCCAGTGCGAGTGTCAATGCGTCCTCCGTATGCCCATGGTCCCATTGGTCAGCTAACGTCGGCCTGTGACCGCCTCCCACCGCCACCAGCTCACCACCGACGTCCACCTCCTTCTACTGGCTGACGGGCGAGTCCTCTTCGGCTGCCGCCAGAACACCGGCTACGAAGACGGGGCCTACCACCTCCCGTCCGGCCACCTCGAAGCCGACGAGTCGGTGGTCGCAGCCCTCATCCGTGAGGCCAAGGAAGAGATCGGCGTCACGATCAAGCCGGAAGCCGTCGAGTTCGCGCATATCATGCATAACTCATCCAGCGGTGGCCGGGCAGCCTTCTTCTTCACAGTCCGCGAGTGGGACGGCGAACCGGAGAACCGCGAGCCTGAGAAGTGCAGGGAGCTGGCCTGGTTCCCCCCGGACGCCCTGCCTGACCACCTGATCGCATACTGCCGTACCGCCCTGGAGCACATCGCCGCCGGCCAGCCGTTCTCGACCTACGGCTGGTAGCAGTGGCCGAGGATCATCCCGGCCCGGTGGCCTGCTTCAGCTACCTCGGAGCCTGTCAAACATGGTGAGACATCAGGCGGCTTCGTTCGTGTGTAGCGTCTCCTCGGTCTCGATGATCGCTGGGGGCTGGTTGATCCACGCATTGGTCGGTAGCGCAGGCGGAGTTGGTCGGTGGTGGAACCGCTCGGGGTTGGCGAGGTAGGCGGCGTCGAGGACCTGGGCGCGTCGGGTCTGGATCTCGTGGGCGGTGCCGTCATGGACGCTGGCTGGGGTGTGTAGAGCGACGCCTGAATGCCGGTGGTCGTTGTTGTAGTAGTAGCTGAAGAAGACGTCGCAGAAGACGCGGGCGTCCTGGAGAGAACCGAAACGTCCCGGGAAAGCGGGGCAGTATTTGAGTGTCTTGAAGTTCGCTTCGCTGTAGGGGTTGTCATTGGAGACGTGTGGGCGGGAATGGCTCTGGTCGATGTTCAGGTAAGCCAGGAGGGCGGCTACCGGCTGGGAGGTCATCGAGGTTCCGCGGTCGGCGTGGACGGCGTTCGGTTGGACGTCGCCGTTCACGGCGACTGCGTGCTCGATGAAGGCTTTTGCGAGTTCACCGGTCTCGGTGGGATGAACCTCGAAGTGGACGGCTTTGCGGGAGAATATGTCGAGGATGACGTACAGATCGAAGTACACACCGCGGACGGGTCCGGTTAGCTTCGTGATATCCCAGCTCCATATTTCGTTGGGTCTGGTCGCGAGTAGTTCCGGTTTCTTCCGGGCGGGGTGGGTGGCCTGCGCACGCCGCTCGACGGTCTGGTGCCGGGCACGCA
>NZ_SJXI01000047.1:0-40149 GCF_004337455.1 Parafrankia sp. BMG5.11
GCCCCGCCTTCACGTTGGCTTCCACCAGCGCATCGAGACCGGGTTCATAGATCGGCATGATGCCGTCCTCGAGCCGCCCGATCTTGGCGGCATCCTTGTCGATGCATACCACCTCGTGGCCGAAGTCGGCGAAGCAGGCTCCCGAGACCAATCCGACGTATCCTGATCCAACAACAGCTATCTTCATCCAATATGTACTCTTGATTTGCGGCCTAGCAGCTACTGCAAAACTGTAGTGCCGCGGGGGCTTTGTGAACGCCACTGGTTCTATGTCGGACTGCCGGAGTTTGCGCCGTCCGAGATCAGTAAGCCCCAGAATGACACGCAAGAGAGATCGGTGGGTTCGCGTCCTTAATAAGGTAGCTGCACCACGCAAAGCATTATGCTGGGCCGAACACTTGCGGCTTGATCGCCAGAAGTCGCCGGTCGACCGCCGCAAGCCGCTCCTCGACCGACGCCCACTCTCTCATTTTTGTTGCGGACGTTCCATGACTTGCCTTCATCATACTCTGAGCATCGATCAACATATCTCGCTCGGAGATGAGATCTTCCCACCTGCGTAGCGCTAGCTCTCGAGGAGTTCGGACCCTGCTGGCTTCCGCTAACGCTGCACGCTCTCGTTCACCGCGAGCCGCTGACAGGAGGATTGCTTCCCCAATTGTTGCGGGTGGTGCGCCGTCGACTCCCGCTAGTGATTGGCCACAAAAGCTAGCAGAAGCAGTATGGTGACGGAAGATGTAATCATTGAACGCGCCAAGTTCACGGTAGTCGAGTTGGCTGCGAATTTCTTGGAGTGCGGTTGCATCAGAAAAGTCGACGGAGCTTAATTGGCGGGACCTCACATCTGCAGCGCAACCGGCAACTAGGGCGGCAAGCCCAATCATCATCCAAACACGAGTCATGAAAGCACCCATCGGCGACAATCATCTACGACTATGGTTTAGAAACTACTAATTCGCCGGCGCCTCCATCAAGCAACAACTCCCGACCATAGAACCCGTCTGCACCCGGGGAGCAACAAATAACGCCGGGGCGGCATCATGATCGTCGGGCCAGCAAAACTTGAAGCTCCTCCTCGGCGCAGCGATGGTTCAGAAGCATTCAGCATCTCGCAGTTTAGGGAGGTGAGCTGCTCGCAAGTTCCGGAATCAATGGTCGGTGGCGGAGAGGGTGGGATTCGAACCCACGGTACGGTTGCCCGTACACCGCATTTCGAGTGCGGCGCGTTCGACCACTCTGCCACCTCTCCGCAAGAGCTCGTGCGCTTGACCCCCGAGGGGGGTCTGGCCGAAACGAGCGCGCCGCCTAGCCGAGCGTTTCGGGCTTGCCAAGTCCCCAACTGAACCGGGCGGGGAACAAGCGGGCGGCGGCGCTTGTTTGATGTGTGCAGAGGCTTATATTTCACCCATGGATCGTTCGCAGTTCTTTTCCCCCACCGCCGGCCGCACGATCGAGGCGCCGCGCCATTCCTCGACCCGCTTCGGCGTGGGCGAAGTGGTTCGCCACCGCCTGTTCGATTTTCGCGGAGTGGTGTTCGATATCGATCCGGTGTTCGCCAACAGCGACGAATGGTACGAATCGATTCCCGCTGCGGTCCGGCCGAACAAGGACCAGCCGTTCTACCACCTGTTGGCCGAGAATTCGGACAGCAGTTACGTGGCCTACGTCAGCCAGCAGAACCTGGTGCATGACGCGGAGAACGGACCGGTGGATCACCCGCAGGTGCCCGAACTGTTCGAAACGTTCGACGAAGGCCGCTACCGCCTTCGCCGCGGGCTGACGCACTGACGCCGAGCGTCAGCTCTTCAGTTTCCACCCCGATCGCAGGATCATGTAAGTGCCGAGCGCCAGCAGCGCGTTGAATACCCCCAGACCGACCGCGCCATGGAACACCGCCATGTTGGTATCGCCGATGTCGCTGCGGCCCAGGAACCCGAAGCGGAAGCCGCTGATCACATAGAAGAACGGATTGGCCCGGCTGATCGCCTGGAACGCCGGCGCGAGATTGTCGATCACATAGAACGTGCCCGACAGCAGGCTGAGCGGCGCGACCACGAAGTTGGTCACCGCCGCCGCGTGGTCGAACTTTTCCGCCCAGATCGACGTCAGCAGCCCCAGCACCGCCAGCATGATCGCCCCCATCAAGCCGAACCACGCCACCGCCCACGGGTGCGCCATGTGCAGGGACACGCCGGGGAACAGCAGCATCGCCGCCCCCACCGCCAGGCCGACGGCGATCGCCCGGGTGACCGCGGCGCCGACGATCCCCGCCATCAGTTCGCCGTTGGACAGCGGCGGCATCAGCAGGTCGATGATGGTGCCTTGGATCTTGCCCGACAGGAAACTGAAGCTGGAATTGGCGAATGCGTTCTGCATCATGCCCATCACGATCAGCCCCGGCGCCACGAACGAGGCGAACGGCACGCCCAGCACTTCGCGGCCCGACCGGCCGGTTCCGCTCAGCGCGACGGTGAAAATGACCAGAAACAGCAGCGTGGTGACCGCCGGAGCCCAGATCGTCTGGGTCTGCACCTTGAGAAACCGGCGCACCTCCTTCATATAGAGGCTCCACAGGCCGATCCGATTGAGACCCTGGATGACCGGCGTGCCCCGCGGGTGGAACGACTGGCGCAGCGCGCCTTCGCTTCCAGCGGCAGGCGCGGCGGCTGACAGGGACTGGACTTGATCGGCCATGGCGCCGCGACTAGGGCCAAGCGCCCCCTGAAGCAACCGCCGCTCGAACACCGACAGGACGAAATCGACCCGATGAGCTGGACCGACGAACGCATCGCGACCCTTAAGAAGATGTGGGAAGGCGGCGCCACCGCCAGCCAGATCGCCGACGAGCTTGGCGGGGTTAGCCGCAACGCCGTGATCGGCAAGGCGCACCGCCTGGGGCTGAAGGCGCGCCCGTCCCCGGTCAAGCCGAACGAAGACAAGCCCGAGGCGAAGAAGGCGGCCCCCGCGCCTGCGCCCGCTGCTGCGGCGGCGCGGCCCGCGGTCAAGCGCCCGGTCGCCGCGGCGCCCGCGCCGCGCGAGCCCGAGCCGCAGCCCGCTCCATCACCGGCGGCGGCCAGCGCCACGCCCAGCCAGCCGATCCCCAATTCGACGCCCATGCCCAAGATCGTCTCGGTCGGGCCGGGCGGGTTCCTGCGCCAGGGTCCGGGCGACCAGCAGCCGCCGATCCCGCCCGCGCCGCCGCGCCGGCTGGTCCCCGCCAAGCCCAGCGCCGACATCGCGGACAAGACCTCGCTGCTCGATCTCAACGACAAGGTGTGCCGCTGGCCGATGGGCCACCCGGGCGAGGCGGACTTCCACTTCTGCGGAGAAGCGGTGAACCCCGGCTTCCCGTATTGCGTGCAACACTGCGGCCGCGCGTATCAGGCGCAGCTGCCGCGGGGTGCCCGCCGGCCCCCTCCGCCGCTGCCATTCGGCGGCCCGCGGGTTCGCTAAACCAGTTTCAGGCCCGGTGGTCGCCAGACTGCCGGGCCTTTTTGCTGACCGAGAGGATAACCGATGCCGCTTTCGCTTCACGCCGCTTTCGTCCCCGGCGCCCTGCAGATGCTGGGCACCACGCATGGGCTGATCAACAAGGCGGAGGCGTGGTGCGGCGAACAGGGCAGCGAAGCATCCGCGCTGATCGGCGCGTGCCTGCACGACCAGATGCTGCCATTCGCCTATCAGGTGAAAAGCGTGGCCGACCACACTGGCGGCGCGATCGAGGGGCTGCGCGCCGGAGTGTTCTCCCCGGCCATGGAAGCGCCGCCACAGGACTTTGCCGGACTACGCGCCAAGCTCGACGCGGCGGTCGCCACGCTGGAAGCGGTCACCGAAGACGAACTGGAAGCCAAGATCGGCGCGCCGATGCTGTTCCAGATGCGCGACTTCAAGATGCCGTTCACGGCCGAGAACTTCCTGCTCAGCTTCAGCCAGCCGAATTTCTATTTTCACGCCGCGACGGCGTACGACATCCTGCGGATGAAGGGGCTCAGCATCGGCAAGCGCGACTTCCTCGGCCGGATGCGCCTCGCGAGCTAACGCCGGGGTTCAGGGCTTCCGGGCAAACCAGATCGTATGGCGCGGCCCCTTGTTGTTGGGGCGTGCGCGGACGAAGCGTTCCTCCACCTCCAGCCCCGCGTCCTGAAGGCGGCGGGTGAACTTGGGATCGGGGCCGGCGGACCACACCGCCAGCAAGCCGCCGGGGTTGAGCGCGTCGCGCGCACGAGCGATGCCGGTGCGGGTATAGAGCCGCTCGTTACCCGTGCGCACGATCCCGTCAGGGCCGTTGTCGACATCGAGCAGGATCGCATCGTACGCCGCGCTCGTGCCGTCGCCCGCGTCATCGATCAGCGCGGCCACGTCACATAGCTCGATCCGGGCGCGGGGATCGGCCAGGCTGTCGCCGGTCAGGTCCGCCAGCGGTCCCTTGGCCCAGTCGAGGATTTCCGGCACGATCTCGGCCACCGTGACCGATCCGTGCGGTCCCAGCGCCGCCAGCGCGGCCCGAAGGGTAAAGCCCATCCCGTAGCCGCCGATCAGCAGGCGCGCGTTCGGCTTGCCCAGGCGCTCGATCGTCAATTCGGCCAGCTGCTCTTCGGAAAAACGCATCCGCGTGCCCATCAGCTCGTCGCGGCCGAGCATGACGATGTGATCGGTGCCATGGCGCACCAGCGTCAGCGTGTCGCCATCGGGGATGCGCGCGGTGGCGATCGTTTCGCGGGGTAGCATGGCAGCCTCCTCGCAGGCGCCAACGCAAAAGAAAAGGGCCGCCGGATCTCTCCGGCGGCCCTTCCCGATTTGCGTCTTGGTTCAGCGAACCGGATCAGTCCTTGAGGAAGTCCGGGATGTGGCTCTCGCCGCCGCCGTTCGAAGGACGGTCGTCGCGGTCGCGCCGGGGTCCCCGGTCGCCGCCGCCGTCACGGCGCGGGCCGCGATCGCCGCCGCCGCGTCCGCCGCGGTCACCACCGCCACTGCGGGGTCCGCGACGATCGCCGCCACGGTCACCGCCGCCCGAACGGGGCTCACGCGGTTCGCGCGGAGGACGGGTGTCCTCCAGCTCGGCGCCGGTTTCCTGGTCGACGACGCGCATCGACAGGCGAACCTTGCCGCGCTGGTCGATCTCGAGCACCTTGACCTTCACTTCCTGGCCTTCGGAGACGACATCGGTCGGCTTCTCCACCCGCTCGTTCTTCATTTCGCTGACATGGACGAGACCGTCCTTGCCGCCCATGAAGTTCACGAACGCGCCGAAATCGACGATGTTGACGACCTTGCCGTCGTAGATCTTGCCGACTTCAGCCTCTTCCACGATGCCCGAGATCCACTTGCGCGCGGCCTCGATCTGGCTGAGGTCGCTCGAGCTGATCTTGATCAGGCCCTCGTCGTCGATGTCGACCTTGGCGCCGGTTTCAGCGACGATCTCGCGGATCATCTTGCCGCCGGTGCCGATGATGTCGCGGATCTTCGACTTGTCGATCTGCATCGTCTCGATGCGCGGCGCGTGCGCCGACAGCTCGGTGCGGGCTTCGCCCAGCGCCTTCTGCATCTCGCCCAGGATGTGCGCGCGGCCGGCCTTGGCCTGGCCCAGCGCCGCCTCGAAGATCTCGCGAGTGATCCCGGCGACCTTGATGTCCATCTGCATCGTGGTGATGCCTTCGGACGTGCCGGCGACCTTGAAGTCCATGTCGCCCAGGTGATCCTCGTCGCCGAGGATGTCGCTGAGCACGGTGAACTCGTCACCTTCCAGGATCAGGCCCATCGCGATGCCCGAAACCGGGCGCGTGATCGGCACGCCGGCGTCCATCAGAGCGAGGCTGCCGCCGCAGACCGTCGCCATCGACGAAGAGCCGTTGGACTCGGTGATGTCGGACACCACGCGGATCGTATAGGGAAACTCTTCCTTCGCCGGCAGCACCGCCCGCAGCGCCCGCCAGGCGAGCTTGCCGTGGCCGGTGTCGCGGCGCGAGGGGGCGCCGAAACGGCCCACTTCGCCGACCGAATAGGGCGGGAAGTTATAGTGCAGCATGAAGTTCGAGTAGGAGAGACCCTCCAGCCCGTCGATCATCTGCTCGCTGTCCTTGGTGCCCAGGGTCGCGGTGCAGATCGCCTGCGTCTCGCCGCGGGTGAACAGTGCCGAGCCGTGCGCGCGGGGCAGGATGTGGACCATCGATTCGATCGGGCGGACCTGGTCGGTCTTGCGCCCGTCGATGCGGGTGCCGTCCTTGAGGATCGCCTTGCGGACGATGTCGCTTTCCAGGCTCTTCACCAGCTTGATGCGGCCCATGTATCCGGCCGGATCGCCTGCTTCGAGGTGCGCGAAGTGCTCGCGCGCCTTGGTGCGGGCTGCGTTGATGGCGTTCTGCCGTTCGGACTTGTTGGTCAGCTTGTAGGCGGCGGCGAGGTCTTCGCCGATGACCGAGCGCAGCTCTTCCAGCGTCTCGGCCTTGCCTTCGACCTTGTCGACCGCCCAGGGATCCTTGGCAGCCTGTTCAGCAAGGTCGCAGATCAGGCCGACGACCTTCTTGATCTCGTCGTGCGCGAACAGCACCGCGCCGAGCATGACCTCTTCCGACAGCTCCTTCGCTTCGGATTCGACCATCATCACCGCGTTGCCGGTGGCGGCCACGACCAGGTCGAGCGCGCCGGCGGCAGCTTCGGGCTGGCGCGGGTTGAGGGTGTATTCACCGTCGACATAGCCGACGCGCGCGGCGCCGATCGGGCCCATGAACGGCACGCCCGAAATGGTCAGCGCGGCCGAGGCGGCGATCATCGCAACGATGTCGGGCTCGACCTCGCCGTCGAAGCTCAGCACCTGGGCGATGACGTTGATCTCGTTGTAGAACCCTTCGGGGAACAGCGGGCGGACCGGACGGTCGATCAGGCGGCTGGTCAGCGTTTCCTTTTCGGTCGCCCCGCGCTCACGCTTAAAGAAGCCGCCCGGAATGCGCCCGGCGGCGAAGAACTTTTCCTGATAGTGGACGGTGAGGGGGAAGAAGTCCTGCCCCTCCTTGACCGACTTGGCGGCGGTCACGGCGCACAGCACCACGGTTTCGCCATAGGTGGCGAGAACCGCGCCATCGGCCTGGCGGGCGATACGCCCGGTTTCCAGGGTGAGGGTCTTGCCGCCCCACTCCATCGATACAGTCTTGGTGTCGAACATTACGTTTTCCTTCGTGACCCGCACGGCCGTATTGCGGTGCGGGGCCTCTGATCCGGGTAAGCCGTCCCGGTCCGGTGCGGGGCTCGTCTGTCGCCCCAGGGCCGGGCGGGCCGAATGCCCGCGAGCCCGAATGCAAGAAGGGCGGCCCTGAAGCCGCCCTTCCCGCGAACCTTACTTGCGAAGCCCGAGCTTCGCGATCAGCGCATTGTACCGCTCGACGTCGATCTTCTTGAGATAGGCGAGCAGCGTGCGGCGCTTGTTGACCATCATAAGCAGCCCGCGCCGCGAATGGTTGTCCTTGTGGTGGCCCTTGAAGTGGTCGGTGAGGTTGCGGATACGCTCGGTGAGGATCGCGACCTGCACTTCGGGAGATCCGGTATCGCCGTCTTGACGGGCGTTATCCTTGATGACCTCTTGCTTCTTTTCGGCGGTAATCGTCATAAGTCTTCATCTTTCGCGGCATCGGGGAGGTTGAAGCCGCGGACGACGGTCGTCGTCCCCCCGCGGGTTTCCATCAACGCGACCGGCACGCCGGCGTATCGCGCTAGGAACAGCCCGTCGGGCAAGGCTTGATCGAACAAGACCCGGCCCTGTCGGGCCGCCTGCGCGCTTGTTCGATCGAGGTCATGGGCCGGGATACCGTCCAGCCCAGCCTCCAGCGGCAGGAGGTGGTCTTCAAGGCGCGCGCCGTTGCCGATTTCGTTCAGCAAGTCCAGCGAAATCGCCTGCGCCTGCGCGAACGGACCCGCCTGCGTACGCCTGAGATTGGTCACGTGGCCGACCGTCCCCAGGGCGCGCGCGATGTCCCGTGCCAGGGAACGGATGTACGTACCCTTGCTGACGTGAGCACGCAGGGTGATCCGGCCCGCCTGCGCCGCGTCGATCGCCCCGAGGTCGAACACGGTCACGGACCGCATCGCCAGTTCCACCTCCTCGCCCGCCCGGGCGAGGTCGTAGGCCCGCCGCCCGCCGACTTTCAGCGCCGAATAAGCCGGCGGAACCTGCTCGATCGGGCCGGTGAAGCGCGGCAGCACTGCTTCGACCTCTTCCGCGGTCGGCAGCCGGTCGGAGCGGGCGACCACCGCACCCTCGGTGTCGAGCGTGTCGGTCTCCTCGCCGAAGGCAATCGTGAACTCGTACACCTTACTCGCATCGAGCATCCGCCCGGCGAGCTTGGTCGCCTCCCCCAGCGCGATCGGAAGGATGCCTTCGGCCAGCGGGTCGAGCGTGCCGCCGTGGCCGATCTTGACCTTGCCATACCCGGCCTGCCGCAGCACCCGCTTGACCGCCGCGACCCCTTGCGTGGAGCCGAGCCCGCGCGGCTTGTCGAGGATCAGCCAGCCCGATACCGCGGCAAGCGGCTGGTCAGGCACCCGCCACCCAGCCCGCCAGGGTCAGGAACTGCCCCCGCACCCATTCGACCGGGGGGCCGACGGTGTTCTCGATGATCCCGGTCTCAGGGAACGCCCAGGTCGCCGCGATCAGCGCGATGAACAGCAGCATCCCCAAGTTGCGCAGCTTGGCATAGTGATGCGCCAGGCTGCGCGGCAGCAGCCCCTCGACGATGTGGGAGCCGTCGAACGGCGGGATCGGCAGCAGGTTGAATAGCGCGAGGAATACGTTGATCGTGATGAATAGGAGCAGCCCGCCGATCACGAACTCATTCGCCTCGGTCGGCACGGCGATCGCGCCAGCATACAGACCGAGCGCGATCGCGCCGAGCGCGCCCAGCAGGATGTTGGTCCCGGGTCCCGCGGCGGCGACCAGCATCATGCCCAGCCGCGGGTTGTCCAGCCGGGCGAAGTTGACCGGCACCGGCTTGGCCCAGCCGAAGATCGGCCCGCCGATCAGCGCCATCGCGCCGGGCACCAGCAGCGTGCCGATGGGATCGACGTGGCGAATGGGGTTCAGGCTCAGCCGCCGCGCTTCCTTCGCGGTGGGATCGCCCAGCGCCAGCGCCGCCCAGCCGTGCGCCACTTCGTGAAACACGATGGCGACGATCAGGCAGGGTATCAGCAGCAGGGCGAGTTGAAGGGTTTCAGACATCAATGCTTTCCGGGTTGGCCGCTCATGTGGGGTGTCCCAGCGCCGCGCAGAAGTGCCTGCGACACAATGCCACATAGCGCTCGTTGCCGCCGACCTCGGTCTGCTCGCCTTCGCGCACCGCCTTGCCCCGCTCGTCGACGCGCAGGTTCATCGTCGCCTTGCGTCCGCAGTGGCACACGCCCTTCAGTTCGATCAGGGCATCGGCGATGCCCAGCAGGGCGGCGGAGCCGGCGAACAGCTCTCCCTGGAAATCGGTGCGCAGGCCATAGCATACGACCGGGATGTCCGCGCTGTCAGCGAGGCGGGCAAGCTGCCACACCTGCGCCTTGGTCAGGAACTGTGCCTCGTCCACCAGCACGCAGGCGATTGCTGCCTCATAGGCGTCGGCCAGCACGCGGGCCTCGATGTCGGTGTCGCCAGTGAACCGATGGGCATCGCTGGCCAGCCCGATGCGGCTGCTGATCGCGCCGAAACCGGGCCGATCGTCGAGCGCGGCGGTCCATAGAGACACGCGCATGTCGCGCTCGCCATAGTTGAAGGCTGCCTGCAGCAGGGTCGAGCTCTTCCCCGCGTTCATGCTGGCGTAGTAGAAATACAGCTTGGCCATGCGCGCGGTCTGGCGGCGCGGGCGATGCTTGAAAAGCCGGGGGCGTGCGATCCTGCGGATAAAAGGCCGGCTCGCGGCGTTAAGCCGGAAACCGGACTTTCAAGGATCGCCATGCTTCGTTCGTTTCTCATCGGGCTGGTCGCTGGCCAGCGCGGGATCACGCCGCTGGCGGTGACCGCCGCCGGCGCGCGGCAAGGCACCCTGCCCGCCTCCGTCCCGTTGCAGCGCCTGATCGGCAATCGCTTTGTCGCCGGCGGCAGCGTGGCGCTCGCGGCGGCGGAGATGGCTGGCGACAAGATGAAGAGCGCGCCTGACCGCGTCGTCCCGGCCGGCCTGTTCGTGCGCACGCTGACCAGCGCCTATGCCGGGGCGGCCATGGCGCCAAGGGGGCAGCGGGCCGCCGGGGCGGCGGTGGCGGCGGTCACCGCGCTGGGTGCGTCGTACATCGGCTGGCGGCTGCGCTGTGCGGCGATGAAGCGGTGGGGCCAGACCCGCACCGGCTTTGTCGAGGATGCGCTGGTGCTCGGCAGCGGGCTGGCCATCGCGCTCAGCGGACCGGATCGCCGCTGACCGTCAGTCTTCGTCCGGCTCGCCAAGGTCGCGCGCGACCTTGGGATCGTTGAGCAGCCGCTCGATCCGCGCGGCCTCGTCGAAGCTTTCGTCCGGCTTGAACGACAGGCGGGGCGCGAACTTGAGGCCCAGGCGCTTCGCCACCTCGCGCTGGAAGAACGCGGTGTTGGTCCGCAGCGCTTTCAGCACGATCGCCTCGTCCTTGCCCAGCAGAGGCTTCACGTAAGCGGCGGCGTTGCGCAGGTCAGGCGTCATCCGCACTTCGGTGACCGAGACCGAGTGCGCGGTCAGCACGTCGTCGTGCACCTCGCCCCGCGCGAGCAGTTCGGACAGGATGTGGCGCACCCGCTCGCCCACCTTGAGGACGCGGACCGATTGCTGTTCGGGAGTGGCCGCCTTGTGCGCCATCAGTCTGCCTGATCCATCGTTTCCGCGTCCATCGTCGCCCCGTCCATCTTCGCGAGGATGCGCTTCAGCGAACGCATGTTGCGTGCCGTCGCGCGGCTGCCGAGCTTGCGCTCGATGAAGGCGCCGGTCAGCTTGCTGGTCCCCACGCCGGTCACGTAATCGACGTGCAGCGCGCAGGTGCCCGGGGCAAGCTTTTCGGGACCACGGCCGGCGTAGGTGTCGATCAGGTCGGCGAACTGCTGCGCGCTCGGCTGCCGTTCCAGGAACAGCGTGTGGACGAGGTTATCCTCCCCCACCCCGTGGAACGGATTGCCGTCGATCGCCGCCGCCAATTCGTCGCGGGTGCGGACCGCGGCGAAGCTGTCGATGTCGAACCGGTCGCGCAGCACGTAGGCGAACTTGTCCGCTAGGCCCTGCGACGGCCGCTCCTCATGCCGGAACAGCACGTTGCCGCTGGCGACCACCGTCTCCACGTCCTCGAACTCCTCGCGCTCGAGCGCGTGGCGCAGGTCCGCCATCAGCAGCCGGTTGCCCCCGACGTTGATTGACCCGAGCAGGGCGACGTAGCGTTCCATCGGCTAGAGGATGCGTTCCCGCTCCTCGACCTCGAACACCTCGAGCTGGTCGCCCGGCTTGATGTCGTTGGTGTCGGCCAGCACCACGCCGCATTCCAGCCCGCCGCGGACTTCGTCGACGTCGTCCTTGAACCGCCGCAGCGAGGCGATGGTGGTCGCCGAAACGATGACGTCGGCGCGGGTGAGCCGGGCATGGAGACCCTTGCGGATCGACCCCTCGACCACCAGCAGGCCGGCGGCCTTGTCCTTCTTGCCCGACTTGAACACTTCCTTGACCTCGGCCCGGCCCAGCACGTTCTCGATCCGCAGCGGACCCAGCACGCCGGCCATCTCTTTCGAGATTTCCTCGGTCAGGTGATAGATGACGTCGAAGTACTTCATCTCCACCCGGTCGCGCGTGACCAGCAGGCGCGCCTTGGGATTGGGCCGCACGTTGAAGCCGATGATCGGTGCCTTGGAAGCGGCGGCCAGCTGGACGTCGCTTTCGGTGATGGCACCCACGCCGGCGTGCAGTACGCGGACCTTGATGTCGTCGTTCGAGATCGCGTGCAGCGCGGTGACGATCGCCTCGACCGAACCCTTCACGTCGGCCTTCACCACAACCGGGTATTCGACCACGTCGCTCTTCAGGTTGGAGAACATCGTGTCGAAATTGGTCGGCGCCAGCGCGGTGCGCTTTTCGGTCGCGCGTTCCTGGCGGTACTGCGCGACTTCGCGGGCGCGCTGCTCGTTCTCGACCACGGTCATCTGCTCGCCGGCGTCGGGCACGCCGCCCAGGCCGAGGACCTCGACCGGGACCGACGGGCCCGCTTCCTTGACCTGCTTGCCCTTGTCGTCGACCAGCGCGCGGACGCGGCCGCTTTCGGTGCCGACCACGAAGGTGTCGCCCCGCTTCAGCGTGCCGCGGGTGACCAGCACCGTCGCGACCGGACCGCGGCCCTTGTCGAGCTGCGCCTCGATCACGGTCGCTTCCGCCGCGCGATCGGGGTTGGCCTTCAGTTCGAGCAGTTCGGCCTGGAGCAGGATCTTGGCGATCAGGTCGTCGAGCCCGGCACCGGTCTTGGCCGAGACTTCCACGTCCTGCACGTCGCCGCTCATCGCCTCGACGATGACTTCATGTTCCAGCAGGCGCTCGCGGATCTTCTGCGGGTTGTATTCGGGACGGTCGGACTTGGTGATCGCCACGATCATCGGCACGCCGGCCGCCTTGGTGTGGCTGATCGCCTCGATCGTCTGCGGCATGATCGCGTCATCGCCCGCCACCACCAGGATGACGATGTCGGTCACGTTCGCGCCGCGCGCGCGCATTTCGGTGAACGCGGCGTGGCCCGGGGTGTCGAGGAAGGTGATCTTCTCGCCCGGCTGACCCTTCTGGCCCTTGGTGGTGATCTGGTACGCGCCGATGTGCTGGGTGATGCCGCCGGCTTCCCCCTTCACCACGTCGGTTCCGCGCAGCGCGTCGAGCAGCGAGGTCTTGCCGTGATCGACGTGGCCCATGATCGTCACGACCGGCGGGCGCGGCTGCAGCGTGTCTTCGGGATCGGCGTCCTCGCTGGCGTCGATGTCGACATCGCTCGCCGAAACGCGGGTCAGGTTGTGACCGAATTCCTCGACCAGCAGTTCGGCGGTGTCCTGGTCGATCGTCTGGTTGACGGTGACCATCATGCCCATGTTGAACAGCGCCTTCACCAGGTCGGCGCCCTTTTCGGCCATCCGGTTGGCGAGTTCCTGCACGGTGATCGCTTCGGGCACGACCACGTCGCGCACCTGCTTTTCGCGCGGAGTCGACGGGCCGCCGTGCGTGCGGCGTTCCTTTTCGCGGGCGCGCTTCAGCGCGGCGAGCGAGCGCGCCCGGCGCCCTTCGTCCTCGTTGAGCGCGCGGGTGACGGTCAGCTTGCCCGAGCGGCGATCGCCGGCACCGCCGCCGCCACGTTCCGGAGCCGCGACGGGGCGCTTCTCCTCTTTCTTCTTCTCGGGACGCTTGATCTCGGGACGGGCAACCGGGGTGAACCGGCGCGCGGCGGGCGCGGCGGTGCTGGCGGCATCGCCCGAACCTTCGCCTGACCCTTCAGCAGCCCCTTCGCCAGCAGTTTCTACGGCACTATCGCCCGTGGGAGCGGCGGCGGTTTCGGGTGCGGCGGTCGGAGCGGCGTCAGGCGCAGGCGCCGGCGCGGGTTCCTGCGAGGCGGCAGTCTCGGCCTCGCGCTTGGCTTCGGCGCGGCGGCGTTCTTCCTCGATCGCGCGGGCGCGTTCTTCGGCCTCACGCTCGGTTTGCTGGGCCAGGGTGGCGAGGCGCGCTTCTTCGGCCTCGCGCTGCAGGCGAGCGACTCGCTCCTGCGGGGTTTCGCCCGACGGCGCGGCCTTGCGCGCGGCGGGCGCCGGCGGAGGGGGTGGCGGCGGCGGCGGCGGAGGCGCAGCCTCGACCGGCGGAGGCGGCGGCGCGGCCTCCCCCGGCTTGCCCACCAGGCGGCGACGCTTGACCTCGACCACCACCTTGTTGGTGCGGCCGTGACTGAAGGTCTGCTTGACCTCGCCCGCGTCGACCGAACGCTTCAGCCCCAATGGCTTGCGTTCGCGCGGAGTGTCGTTGCTGTCGCTCATAAACTTAAAACTCGTCCTTCGATCGGTCGTCCATCCCGGCGAGCGGCGGCTCACCGGCTTGCGTTGCGGCATCCGCGGTCGGATGCCCCAGGAAATGCTTCAGGCGCTCAAGCGCGAGCGATACCCGCGCGGCTGCGGCCGCATCGGCCAGCGCCATATGGACGACGTTGTCGCGGCCCATTGCCACAGACAAAGCCGCCCGGTCCAGTGGCAAGACCACCCCGGTCTCGCCCGATCCTTCCACGTCGCGCCCCACGCGCCACGCCTGGTCCAGCTTGCGGTTGCCGTCTTCCCTGGCGTCGGAGGCGTGCAGCAGCAGGTCCACCGCCCCGCCCCGGGCATGCTCCGCGATCCGTTCGGACCCCAAGATAAGATGTCCGGCGCGCATTTCGAGGCCGAGCCGGTCGAGCAGCGCGCGGCGCAGGCCGTCCTCGATCCGCTGCGGCAGGTCTTCGGGCACGGTCAGCGCCGCGCCCCCCACGGATTTGCTGAACGCCCGCGCGAGCGCGCCCTTCAGCTTGCCCTTGGCGATCGCGGTCTCCAGCTCGGCGCGCGACACGGCCAGCCACGCACCGCGTCCGGGTGCTTTGGCGTGAATGTCGGGCAGCACCAGGCCATCGGGCGAAACCGCCAGCCGCACCAGCGCATCCCGCGCGCCATGCTCCCCTGACAGGATGCACTTGCGCTCCGGCTCCGCCTTGCGGGGGCCGCGCGCTTGGGCATCCCGGAAAGTACTGCTTTCCGGGGACCCCTCTGCGATGTCGGAACCTAGCGGCTCATTGTTCGGAGTCCGCATTCACGGCCTCCTCGGTCGGAGCGCCGGCATCGGCAGGCGCTTCCTCATCGTCGAACCAGTGGGCGCGGGCCGCCATGATGATCTCGTTGCCCTGCTCTTCGGTCAGGCCGTATTCGCCCAGCACGCCGCCCTTGTCTTCCGGCTTGGCCGGGCGATCGCTGCGCAGGCGCGGACCTTCGGTCGGCGCGGGCTGGCGGCGGCGGGGCGCTTCGCGCTTCTTGGCGATCAGTTCGTCGGTGGCGAGGTCGGCCAGATCGTCGAGCGTCTTGATCCCCGCCTTGCCCAGCGTGACCAGCATCTTTTCGTTGAGGTGCGGGATGTCGGCCAGCGCATCCTCGACCCCAAGCGCCTGGCGTTCCTGGCGATGGCCGGCTTCCTGCCGCTCCAGCGCCTCGGTCGCGCGGCTCTGCAGTTCCTCGGCAAGTTCGTCGTCGAAGCCTTCGATCCCGGCCAGCTCGGACAGGTCGACATAGGCGACCTCCTCCAGTTCGGCGAAGCCTTCGGCCACCAGCAGCTGGCTCAGCGTCTCGTCGACGTCGAGCTCTTCCTCGAACATCTTGGACCGCTCGGCGAATTCCTTGCTGCGCTTCTCGCTCGCTTCTTCCTCGGTCATGATGTCGATCTGGTGACCGGTCAGCTGCGAAGCCAGACGCACGTTCTGGCCGCGGCGGCCGATCGCCAGGCTGAGCTGGTCGTCGGGCACCACGACTTCGATCCGCCCGTCTTCCTCGTCGAGCACCACGCGGCTGACGGTGGCGGGCTGCAGCGCGTTGACCACGAACGTCGCGGTATCCTCGCTCCACGGGATGATGTCGATCTTCTCGCCCTGCAGTTCCTGGACGACGGCCTGCACGCGGCTGCCCTTCATGCCGACGCAGGCGCCGACCGGATCGATGCTCGAATCGCGGCTGATCACGCCGATCTTGGCGCGGCTGCCCGGATCGCGGGCGGCGGCCTGGATGGTGATCACCCCGTCATAGATCTCGGGCACTTCCTGCGCGAACAGCTTCTTCATGAATTCGGGGTGGGCGCGGGAAAGGAAGATCTGCGGCCCGCGATTGTTGCGCTCCACCTTGGTGATCAGCGCGCGGACCCGCTCGCCCGGACGGGCGGCTTCGCGGGGGATTTGCTGGTCGCGCCGGATCACGCCTTCGGCGCGGCCGAGGTTGACGATCACGTGGCCGAACTCGACCGACTTGATCACGCCGGTGATGATCTCGCCCGCGCGGTCCTGGAATTCTTCGAACTGGCGCTCGCGCTCGGCATCGCGGACCTTCTGGAAGATCACCTGCTTGGCGCTCTGCGCGTCGATCCGGCCAAGATCGACCGGCGGCAGCGGATCAACGATGTAGTCGCCTACCTTGGCATCGGCCTGCAGCTTGGCTGCCTGCTCAAGCCCGACCTGCTTGAAGTAGTCCTCCACTTCCTCAACCACCTCGACCACGCGCCACAGGCGCAGGTCGCCGGTCAGCGGGTCGAGCTTGGCGCGGATATCGTTCTCGTTGCCGTACCGCGCGCGGGCGGCCTTCTGGATCGCTTCTTCCATCGCCTCGATGACGATGGACTTGTCGATCATCTTTTCCGACGCGACCGAGTTGGCGATCGCGAGCAGTTCTGCCCGGTTGGCGGAAATGGAGGTGGCCATGGCGGTCTTACTCTTCCTCTGTTTCGAGAATTTCGTCGGCACCTGACGTGTCGAGGGGTTGGGTGGCGGCGATCAGCGCGTCGGTGAGGACGAGCTTGGCCGACTGGATTTCGGACAAGACGATGAAGGTGATGTCGCCGTCCTTGTTGTAGATCCCGGCGGCGTCCCCGTCGGGTGACATTCCGACGAGCTTGCCGCGAAACCGCTTCTGACCATTGATTGGCGAAAGCGTCTCGATCTTCGCCTCGTGCCCCGCCCAGTTGGCGAAATCCTTGGGCCGGGTCAGCGGCCGGTCGATGCCGGGGCTGCTGACTTCGAGGTGATAAGCGCCCTCGATCAGTTCCTCGCCCGCCTCTTCCGCCTCGTCGATCACCGCGGATACCCGGCGGGAAAGCGCGGCGCACTGGTCGATCACCAGCTGGCCCGTCGCGGGGTCCTCGGCCATGATCTGCAAGGCCAGGCCGCCGTCACCGGCTTCGCTCGCCATCATCTTCACCCGCACAAGATCGAACCCGAGCGCTTCGGCCTCGGGTGCGATCAGCTGGATCAAGCGGGCGATATCGGCCAAGAGGGACTTTCGTGTTCGGCAAGCACTTTTGGCGCCGGGGCCTTTCGGCGCCAGCCCCTCAGTCTTGCGATGTGGGATTGATCGCGCAGATAGTCCGCCAAGTCCTACAAAGCAAGCGCAAGAGTCAGGTTGTCGCCGCACGATTGACACCTGGCCGGGCTGGTGACAGCATCAGCGGCTATGACGCAGTTCTTTCGACACCTCGGGGGTCAACTGCTCGCGGGCAGCTAGCCCCGGCCGGTGCCTGGTGCCCCGGACCGGGGCCCCGGCACCGCTCGCGTCATGCCCGCGCGGCATCACCTCACCCGTCGAAAGAACCGTTCCATGGCCACCAAGCACGCGCCTACGCGCCCTCCCATCCTCGTTGCCGAAGGCGAAGCCGATGCGCTCGCCGACCTCGCCGTCGCGGTTGCCGACCGCCATCCCCTGGTCAGCCGCCTGCTCCTCGAAGAACTGGACCGCGCCGAATTGCGCCGCCCTCACGAAATCCCTCCTGACGTGGTGACGATGGGCGCGACGATCGAATTCATGGTCGAGGAGACCAGGGAGCAGCGTACAGTTGAACTCGTATACCCGCGGGATGCTGACATCGCGCAAGGTCGGGTGTCGATCCTTACGCCGGTGGGCGCCGGACTGCTGGGCTTGCGCGCCGGCCAGTCGATCGCTTGGCCCGACCGCGGGGGCCACCCACGCACGTTGACGATCGTCAGGGTGGTCCGACCGGACTAGGCTGCCGCTTCCTCGCCGCCGCGTTCGGCGAGTCCGTGCTTTCGGATGCAATGGCGCAACTGGTCGTAGGACAAACCCAGCGCCTTGGCGGTCTGCCGCTGGTTCCAGCGATGCTTACCCAAGGCATGTTCGACGATCGCTCGTTCATGCGATTCGACCGCGGCGCGCAGATCGGCGATCTGATCGTAATCCGGCGCGGTTGCGGGCTGCTGGGACGCAGGTTGAACCTTTTGTGCGGTGACTTGCGCGGTCGGTTTCCAGGGGCTTTCGAACGGGTCGAACACCACGTGCCCGATCGGGTTGTCCGCGTCGCCCCAGCGGTAGACCGCCCGTTCGATGACGTTCCTCAATTCGCGCACGTTGCCCGGCCACAGGTGCCGCTGCAGCTGTTCGCGCACGTGCTCGGCAAACCCCGGCCACCCCTCCCAGCGCAGCTCGCTGGCCATGCGGCGGCCGAAAAACTCCGCCAGAACAGCGACATCGCCTTCGCGCACCCGCAGTGGCGGCAGGGTGATCACCTCGAAGCTGAGCCGGTCGAGCAGGTCCGCCCGGAACCGCCCCTCGTCCGCCAGCTGCGGCAGATCCTCGTTCGTCGCCGCGACGATCCGGACATCGACCCGCTGCGGCCGGTTAGACCCGATCCGGGTTACCTCCCCATATTCCACCGCCCGCAGCAACCGCTCCTGCGCCTGCATGCTCAACGTCGCCAACTCATCGAGGAACAGCGTGCCCCGGTCCGCTTCCTCGAACCGCCCGGCGCGCGATCGGGTCGCGCCGGTGAAGGCGCCCGCCTCGTGACCGAACAGTTCGGCCTCGATGAGAGTCTCGGGCAAAGCGGCGCAATTCATCGTGACCAGCGGTTCGTCCCACCGGCTCGACAGGCGATGGAGACGTTCGGCGATCAGTTCCTTGCCGGTTCCGCGCTCCCCGACGACGAGCACCGGGCGGTTCATGGTGGCGGCATGGCTCGCCCGCTCCACCGCGTCGAGAAACGCGCCCGATTGGCCGATGAACTGGCTTTCCCTCTCCATGCCCAACGCATAGCGGATTTCGCCAATTGTCGGCAAACAAAACCACGCGGGAACATCCCGGAGTATGCCTCCTATCCGTAAATCGGGTTTGGCACGCGCCTTGCTAATATGTGAACATCTATCAACCGGAGCACCAATCGATGTTCGACCGCCGTTTCCTGCAGAGCCGCCTCGGCCAAGCCGCCGCTGCCAGCGTCGCTGCCATGGCCCTGTTCGTGGCGCTGAGCAGCCAGCTTCAGGCGACCCCCGCCTATGCCGCGGTGCCGGTGTTCCAGACCGTGGAGCTGGCGTGAACAAGCCCGTCTCCGACGATCCGTTCGACCCGCTAGGGCCGGAGCGCTCGACCCCTTCATCGCGCGGACCCCAGTCCCCCCGCGCCGATGACGCTCCGGCCCGTCCTGCCAGCCGCATCGAGCGCGAAGTCGAACGCCTGCGCCGCAGCCCCACGCCGACGCAGGCCTCAGCCCCCCGAGATGCCAATTACGGAGTCGCCTTCATGGGCATTTTCAGCCGCACCCGTGACATCATCGCGGCCAACTTCACCGACATGCTCGACAAGGCCGACGACCCGACGAAGATGATCCGCATGATCATCCTCGAAATGGAGGAGACCCTGGTCGAGGTGCGCGCCAGCGCGGCCCGCACGATTGCCGATCAAAAGGAAATGCACCGGCACACGGTCAAGCTGGAACGGCTCCAGGCCGACTGGTCGGACAAGGCGCAGCTCGCCCTTTCCAAGGACCGCGAGGACCTCGCCCGCGCGGCGCTGGTCGAAAAGAAGAAGGCCGGCGACATGGCCGACCAGCTCAAGCAGGAGATCGCCGTGCTCGACGATGCCTTGCGCGCTTACGAGCAGGACATCGAGAAGCTGCAGGTCCGCCTGCGCGAAGCCCGCAGCCGCCAGACCGCCATCGCCGCTCGCCTGGAGAGCGCTGAAAACCGCGTCAAGCTGCGCAGCCTGATGACCAACGAGCGGGTGGACGAGGCGCTGACCCGCTTCGACCAGCTCGAACGACGGGTCGATTACGCCGAGGGCCGCGCCGACGCCCTGAGCATCGCAGACGGGTCGGGCAAGCCGAGCCTGTCGGACGAGATCGCCGCGCTCGCCGGCAAGGACCAGATCGACGACGAGCTGGCGGAAATGAAACGCGCGCTCGGCCTGAGCGACCAAGACGACACGAAGGAGGGTTGATCGGTGGAGGAAGCTGTTCCCATCATTGCGGTGCTTCTGGGCCTGCCCTGGATCATCATGCACTACATCACCAAGTGGAAGACCGCCGCGACGATCACCACCGACGACGAAGCGCTGCTGGAAGAACTCTACAGCTTGGCGAAGCGGCTCGACGCGCGAATGGACACCGTCGAGCGCCTGGTCGCCAGCGACCACGAGGACTTCAAGCCGGCGCGCCTGATGCACGACCAGGAGGTGGATGACGCCCCCTTGCGCGAACTCGACCGCCTGCTCGCCGGGAAGAAGGGAATCCGCCCATGAACACGCCGCGCACCACGCTTTACCGCGACAAGCAGAACGCCAAGCTGCTGGGCGTCTGCTCGGGGATCGCCGACTACACCGGGGTCAACACCCTGTGGGTGCGGCTGGGGTTCATCATCCTGCTGCTGACGGTCGCGCCGATCCTGCTGCCCGCTTATTTCATCGCCGGCATGCTGCTGAACAAGAAGCCGCCGCACCTCTACGTCGACCAGGACGAGAGCAAGTACTGGCAGCGCGTCCGGCAGAGCCCCAAGCGCACCGCCCGCGAGATCCGGGGCAAGATGAAGGACATCGATCGCCGGCTGGCCGAGGTCGAGACCTACTACGTCACCAGCAATCCGCGCCTGTCCGCCGAAATCGAACGGCTGCGCTGAGCCGTCACACAACAGGGGAACCACCATGGAAGGCACGATTGCCCTACTCATCCCGATCGTGGCGCTGATGATCCCGATCGTAGCGATCTGGACCAAGCATCAGCAGAAGCTGGCCGAGATGAACGTCCGTTCCACCGCCGAACTGAGCGCGGAAAAGGCCGCGCAGTACACCAGTCACGTGAAAGAGCTGGAAGAGCGCGTCCGGGTGCTCGAGCGGATCGTCACCGACCGCGGCTACGATGTCGCCACCCAGATCGAGGCGCTGCGCGACCAGCGGCGGGTGGAAGAAGGCGACGGGGTCGCGATCGATCACCTGCGCAGCCGGGAGCGTGTCTGATGCCGATCAGTGAGCTAGCCCCTTATCTCGGATACCTGATCGGCGGCGGGTTCCTGCTTGGCATCGGCGGCATCCTCGCCTCGGTCCATACGACCCGGCTCAAGATCAAGAACGGCTACCCGCTGGAAGGCATGTGGGGCCAGTCGCTCAAGCCCAACACCGACAAGGAAGCCGTCGCCCGGGTTCAATTGCTCACGCAGGAGAACGCGCAGCTGAAGGCGGAAGTCGGCGCGATGCGCGAGCGGCTGGAAACGGTCGAACGGATCGTCACCGACGGCGGCTTTCGCCTGACGCACGAGATCGAACGCCTGCGTGGTTCATCGGAGAAAGTACAGTGAGCTTCTGGACGGCCCTCGTCGCGATCGTAGCGATCATCGCGTTCGCATCGATGCGGATCGCGAAATACAACAGCCCCAGCGGCCGGACGCTCGCGAGCCCGCCGAAAGACGACGGCGAGAAACTCGCCCTGCGCAGCGAGGTCGAGGATCTGCGCGAGCGGCTCAAGGTGCTGGAACGCATCACGACCGAGGCGCACACGTCGAACGCCCAGGAAACCCGCCGCGTCGCCGATGAGATCGAGGCGCTGCGCGACCGCTGATTGTGGTGCAGCAAAAGCAAGGAGGAACCAGGACATGAGCGAGCATATCGTCGTAGCCGCCACCTCGTTGGTCGCCATCGCCATCGTCGCGTTCGCGATGCTGCGCGGGTGGCAAGGCTGGCTGACGCTGAAGGAGCATGAATTGGAACAGGCACCCACCAGGACGCGCGAACCGGACAGCGGCAACGCGCTGGGCGCGGCGCGGATCGAATTGAGCGACCTCAAGGAGCGCATCCGCAAGCTGGAAGCGATTGCCAGCGGGGTCGACCTGTGAGTGTCCGGGCAGGAGACGCCGCGCAGGTTGGCATTGGGCTTGGCAGCGCGATTGCAGTCGCGATCAGCTGGAGCTTGCACAAGTCGATCGTCTGGGCCGTGATCCAGGGGTTCTTCGGCTGGTTCTACGTCATCTACTACGCCTTCACCCGCCCGGGGGGGCTGTCGGGCTAGGACCCGAGGACAATCGGGGCTAGGGCGCCGCTCATGCGCGCGCTTGATGACATTGCCGAGGAATATGACTTCCTCGACGCCGACGACCGTTACCGCCTGCTGATCGATCTTGGCCGCGATCTGGAGCCGATGCCCGACCCGCTCAAGACCGACGCGACACTGGTCCGCGGGTGTTCGGCAAGCGTGTGGGTATACCCCACGGGCGAACCGGACCGGTTGCATTTCCTTGCGGACAGCAACGCCGCGATCACGAAGGGTATCGTCGCGCTCGTGATCGCCGCGGTGCAGGACAAGGGGGCGGCAGAGGTCGCGGGCATGGACATCGCGGCCGCGCTGGCGCCCTTCGATCTCAAGAACCAGCTCAGCTCCAACCGCACCCAGGGTGTGCCGAACATGATTGCGCTGGTGCAGGCGCACGCTGCCCGGCTGGCGGCGGGCTAGCTCCTCCGCAGCAGGCGCGGGGCGGTCTCGGGCATGCGCCACAACACCGGCAAAACGAACACCGCCACCAGCGCGATCAATGCGCCCGGCAGCGGTGCCCATCCGGTCCGCTCGAGCAGCAGCTGCGATACATAGGGCGCAACCCCGCCGAACAGCGCGGTTGCACTGGTGACGCCGAAAGCGAGGCCGCTCAGCCGGCCTTCGCTGGGAAACTGCTCCGCCGTAGCCGACGCAGCGACCGCGCTCACCCCGCCGGCGATCAGCGCGAGCGCAACGGCCCCGGTCAACGCGGCGGAGGCGGACGCACCCGCCAGCATGCTGAACAGCGTCACTGGCAGCGCCGCGCTCGCCAGCGTGAGCCCGATCAGCACCGGCTTGCGCCCGATCCGGTCAGACAGTGCGCCCACCAGCGGCGTCACCACGATCACCGCCAGCGCCGCCACCGTCGCGAGCCACAGTCCTGCGCTTTCATCCATCGCGCCGACCGACACCAGAAACACCGGCACGTAAGTAATCCCGACATAATACGTGATCGAGCCAAGCGCCGAGACGGCGAAACCGCGCACCATGCCTGGCCGGTGGCGGCGCAGTGCATAGGCCAAGGGTCGCTGCGGCACCGATCCGCGCGCGACCTGCTGCTCGAACTCCGGCGATTCCTCCATGCGCGCCCGGGCAATCAGCACGCTGCCGGCGAGCAGGGCGCCGAACAGGAACGGGACGCGCCAACCCCAGCTCGTCAGCGCGTCATCAGGCAGCAGACTCACCGTCAGGGCGGAGATGCCCGCCGCCAGCAATGCGCCGATTTCGCTCGACGCCGCGGCCAGCGATGTGATCAGCCCGCGCCGCTCGGGACGTGCGCCTTCAAGCAGGTAGGCGACCACCCCGGTGTATTCGCCGCCCACCGAAAACCCCATCACGCAGCGGATCGCGAGCAGCAGCACGCCGGCAGTCGCGCCGATCTGCGCGTGGGTGGGCAGCAGGGCCGTCGCCAGCATCGACCCTGTCATCAACGCCATCGAGGCGAGCATCGTCTGCCGCCGGCCATAGCGATCGCCGATGTGACCGAACACCGCCGCCCCGACCGGACGCATCAGATAGGCGACCGCGAAGCCCGCCAGCGTGGTCAGGACCGATAGTTCCGCGTCCGGGAAGAACACCCGCGACAGCACTGTGACCAGGTACAGGTAGAGCGTGAAATCGTACCATTCGACCACCGTCGAAAAGCCGGCAATGATCATCGACGTACGGGACATCGGCGCTGCAGGTCGGCCGTCGGCCAGCGGCGCCGGATTCAAGCGCCGGCACTCTCGCGGACAATCGCCACGCCGGCCTCGCGTTGGCGCTTCAGTTCGGCCTTCAGCCGGGTGGGATGGCGCGCGACGATGAAACCGAAGCTCACCCCGCCCTCCTTGCCGATGGTCGCGTGGTGGAGCTTGTGCGCCTGCACCAGCCGCTTGGCATACCCGCTTTTGGGCACCCAGCGGAACCAGCGCTGATGCACCAGGCCGTCATGCACCAGCGTGTATATCACGCCGTAGATCAGCACGCCGACGCCGATCCAGGTTCCGGGCCACCATGCAGCCTCCCCCATGATCATCGGGCTGCCGAGTGCGAACATCGCGATGCTAAGCGCCGCGCCGACCAGCGCGAAGCGGTCGTTCTTTTCGAGAAAGTTGTCGTGCGGTTCGTGATGATCGCGGTGCCAGCCCCAGCCGACGCCATGCATGATGTATTTGTGGCTCGCCCACGCGACGACCTCCATGCCCACGACAGCGGCGAGGGTGATAAGGAAGGGCAGCAACAGCGACATGCCTTTCATGTAGTCGCTGACAAGCGAGAGCGCGACGATTTCTTGCCGCAAGGCCGAGTTCGCATTCTCGTGCCGTTCATATTCACAGGCGCAAATATGAATGCGTCGCCGAATTGATCGGCATACAGAAGGATACTAGCCATGAGGACGAGCACCAAGATTTTCCTCGCCGCACTCGCCGGCAGCGCATCGCTTGCAACGGCAATCCCGGCGCAGGCCCAGAGCTACCAGCAGCAGCGCGATCGGTATGACAATCGGTATGACCAGCGCGACGGTCGTTATGATCAGCGCGATGGCCGCTACGACCAGCGCGGTCAAACGCACGCGATCCGCACCCAGATCGACCAGCTGGCGCAGCGCATCCAGCGCATCGACGGCCGGGATCGCATTTCGGAGCGTGAGGCCGCCAGCTTGCGGCGCGCGGTCCAGAACCTGCGCATGCAGTATCGCGATTACAGCCGCAACGGCCTGACCAATCGCGAAGCGCAGATTCTGCAGAGCCGCATCCAGCAGCTCCGTCAGCGTCTGGCATACGAGCGCCGCGATAACGACGGTCGCCGCTGGTAAGATAACGCGTGAACTTCATGAGGCGTCCCACCGGAAGGCGGGGCGCCTCGTGGCGCGTCAGGTCGCCGGGCCGGTGTCCGCATTGGTCGCGGGGAAGAACAGCCGCGAAATCTCGTCGCCGATCCGCGCCGGACGCAATGTGCCGGCATCGACACAGCACCAGCTTGAGCGCACCTCGGCCAGCACGACTTCGCCCCGCTGGATGATCGTGTGATAGAATGCCCGGGCGCCGTGGATTTTCTCAAGAACGGTGCGCGCGACGACATCATCTTCGAGAAACGCCGGCCGGCGATAGGTGATCTCGTGCTTCAGCGCGACCCACAACCGCTCAGTCACCGCTTCGGCCGGCGCCAGCTTGTTCCAGTGCGCCAGGACCGCATCCTGCACCCATCCCAGATAGCGGGCGTTGTTCACGTGGCCCATGAAATCGATGTCCGCGGGCAGGATTCGAATCGGGAAGTGGAAAGGGATTGCTGACATAGCTGTAAGTTAAGCGCGGCACGGTTGCTATTCCATGACTATCTCGCATCGCGCGCGTTGCGGCCTTGTCGTGTGAGCCGGCAGGCGACGTGATGCGCCGGCGGACGATCCTCAGGCGCCGCGGCAGCGTGCCGCTAAACGCTGGCGCGCAGCAGCGCCAAGTTTTCCCATCTTGCGCCGCCGGGGGGCAGCGGGCCAAGCCCGGCGCATGGCCAGTCGACCGCGAACTCTGTACGAGAAGATTTGGGACGCGCACGTCGTCGAAACGCGCGACGACGGGACCGCCCTGCTCTACGTCGATCGCCATCTGGTGCACGAGGTCACCAGCCCCCAGGCATTCGAAGGCCTGCGCGCGGCGGCCCGCCCCGTACGACGGCCGGAGCTGACGCTCGCGGTGCCAGACCACAACCTTCCCACGACCGCGCGGCGGGATGCGTCAGGCAACCGGTTGCCGATCGCCGACGCAGAAAGCGCCGCGCAGCTGGCGGCGCTGGAGCGAAACACCGCCGAATTCGGGGTCGCCTACATCGACGCGACCGCGCCAGCGCAAGGTATCGTCCATGTCGTAGGCCCCGAACAGGGGTTCTCGCTGCCCGGCACCACCATCGTCTGCGGCGACAGCCACACCGCTTCGCATGGCGGGGTCGGCGCGCTGGCTTTCGGGATCGGCACCAGCGAGGTCGAGCATGTGCTCGCCACGCAAACCCTCCTGCTGCGCAAGTCGAAGACCATGGAAGTGCGCGTCACTGGGGCGCTGGGCGCTGGGGTGAGCGCCAAGGATCTGATCCTGCACATCATCGGCCGCGTCGGCACCGCCGGCGGGACCGGCCACGTGATCGAGTACCGCGGGGAGGTGTTCGAAACCATGAGTGTCGAAGGCCGGTTGACCGTCTGCAACATGAGCATCGAGGCCGGTGCTCGCGCTGGACTGATCGCACCGGACGATGTCGTGTTCGATTACCTGCGCGGACGGCCTCTCGCCCCGTACGGCGAAGAGTGGACGCGCGCCGTGTCCTGGTGGCGATCGTTGCGAACCGATGACGGCGCCGCATTCGACAAGGTGGTGGTCATCGACGCCGCCGAGGTCGAGCCGACGGTGACCTGGGGGACCAGCCCGGAAGATGTCGCGCCGATCGGGGGCTCGGTTCCGTTGCCCGAAAGCTTTGCCGACCCCGCCAAGCAGGAAGCCGTGCGTAACAGCCTCGCCTACATGGGGCTCGAGCCGGGACAGACGCTGGCGGAAGTGACGATCGAGAACGTCTTCATCGGCAGTTGCACGAACAGCCGGATCGAGGACTTGCGCGCCGCCGCCGCCGTGCTGCGCGGGCGGCGCAAGGCGTTAGGCGTGAAATGGGCGATCGTGGTGCCCGGGTCCGGGCTGGTCAAGGCGCAGGCCGAAGCCGAGGGTCTCGACCGGGTGTTCACCGACGCAGGCTTCGAATGGCGCGAACCTGGCTGTTCGGCGTGCCTGGCGATGAACCCCGATAAAGTGCCGCCGGGCGAACGGTGCGCCTCCACCAGCAACCGCAACTTCGTCGGCCGGCAAGGACCCGGCGCCCGCACGCATCTTGTATCTCCGGCGATGGCCGCGGCGGCCGCCGTGACCGGCAGGCTAACGGACGTACGCGAGTTGGTCGGCTGACGAACCGCAAGGCCGCATTCCCGCCGATAACGACGCCCGATGCACGGGTGCTCATCCTCGGCAGCCTGCCCGGGGAAGCGTCGCTCGCGGAGCAGCGATACTACGCGCACCCGCGCAACCTGTTCTGGCATTTGATTGGAAGGGTGATCGGGACGGACCTTGTCGGGCTCGACTATGCCGACCGGATCTCCGCTCTCCAGCGCGCGCGGATCGCGCTGTGGGACACGGTCGCCTCGGCCACCCGGGTCGGCAGCCTCGATGCCGCCATTCGCGATGCCGAGCACGCCCCGGTAGCAGAACCCGTTGCCACTCTCCCCGACCTGCGCGCTGTAGCGTTCAACGGGCGCAAGAGCGCCGCCATCGGCCGTCCCCAGCTGGCCGGCAGCGGCCTTGCCTTGATCGACTTGCCCTCGTCCTCGCCCGCCTACGCTTCCCTGCCACTCGCCGAGAAAGAGCGGCTTTGGGCACGACTAGCCGATTTCCTGGTCTGACCCCTTGCGTGCATCCTGAGCGGGCCGCATGGTTGAACCATGAGCGATAAACTTTCCGGAAAAGCCATCGCAGCGGGCGCGGCCATCGGGTCTGCCGCCATCGCAGCCGCGCTGCTGTACGCCAACAAGCGCAAGGAGCGGAAAGCGTCCGACCGGCCTGCGCCCCCTTCGGGTGAACCCCCGGAAACCGATTGATGGACCCATTGCGCGAAGTGGCAGGCCGGGCGATCCCGTTCGGCGCCAAGAACGTCGACACCGACGTCATCATTCCCGCGCACTGGCTCAAGACGGTCACCCGCGAAGGGCTTGGACGCGGCGCGTTTGAAACGGTGCGCGCGCAACCCGGCAACGTATTCGACGATCCGGACTTCGCCGGCGCGCCGATCCTGATCGCCGGCGACAACTTCGGCTGCGGATCCAGCCGGGAACATGCCGCCTGGGCCCTGCGCGACATGGGCGTGCGCGCGGTGATCGCGCCCAGTTTTTCGGACATTTTTGCCGGCAACGCGTTCAAGAACGGGATCCTCGCGGTCGTCCTGCCGCAGGCCGAAGTCGACCGCCTGCTGGAGGTCGCGCGCACCGATCCGGTGGCGATCGACCTGGAACATCAGGTCGTCAGCACTCCTTTTCAGGACCGCTTCGGGTTTGAGATCGACCCTTTCCGCAAGGCTTGTCTTATGGACGGCCTCGACGAGATCGGCCTCACGTTGGCGCGGAACGAAGCCATCGCCACTTACGAACAGAGGCGCGCGCATGACATGCCGTGGCTCGCCCCCAGCCTTACCAAGACTACGGAGAAAGCCGCTTGAAAGCCCTTCGCACGCACGCCGTTGGCGGACCTGACAGCCTGACGCTCGACGAGATCGACGATCCCGTGGCTGGACCTGGCCAGGTGATGGTCGCCGTCAAGGCATGCGCGATCAACTTCCCGGACGGTCTGATCATCCGCGACATGTACCAGTTCAAGCCCGAACGCCCGTTCGCCCCGGGCGGCGAGATCGCTGGCGTGGTGGAATCGGTCGGCGAAGGCGTGACCCAGTTCAAGGCCGGTGACCGCGTGTTCGGTGGCATCGGTCATGGCGGGCTGACGGAAAAGATCGCGGTCGACGCCAAGCGGCTGTTCCCGGTGCCCGAAGGCGTGCCGCTGGAAAAAGCCGCGTCGCTGATGATGACGTACGGCACGACCATCCACGGCCTGAAGGACCGGGCTCACATCAAGCCGGGCGACGTGATGCTGGTTCTGGGCGCGGCCGGCGGTGTCGGTCTCTCTGCGGTCGAACTGGGCAAGGCGTTCGGCGCAAAAGTCATCGCCGCGGTCTCCAGCGAGGAGAAAGGCGAAGTCGCCCGCCGCGCAGGCGCCGACGACGTGGTCGTCTATCCCAGGGATCAGATGGACAAGGATGCTTCCAAGGATCTCGCGAACCGTTTCAAGGCCGCGTGCGGGCCCGATGGCGCCAATATCGTGTACGACATTGTCGGCGGCCAGTATTCCGAACCGGCGCTGCGCTCGATCGCGTGGGAGGGCAAGTTCCTGGTGGTGGGCTTCCCCGCCGGGATCGCCAAGATGCCGCTCAACCTCACCCTGCTGAAAAGCTGCGACATCTGCGGCGTGTTCTGGGGCGCGTTCACCGCGCGCGAGCCGGAAAAGTTTCGCGCGCAGGCGGACGAGCTGTTCGAACTGCTCAAGGCCGGCAAGATCGATCCGCTGATCTCCGAGACGTTCCCGCTCGAGCGGGGCGGCGAAGCGATCGCCAAGCTCGAAAACCGCGAGGCCGTCGGCAAGCTGGTGGTGACGATGGGCTAGTCTTGGCCGGCCAGCAGCCGTATGGCCGGCGGGAAAGCTACTCGAGAGGCGACAATGACCGATTTCAGTGACCGTCAGCGCGGCGAAGAACGCAAGTTCGTGATGGATGAGGAAACGACCTTCCGGGTCAACGCGCGTCGTAATCGTCTGCTCGGTCACTGGGCGGCTGAGAAAATGGGTCTCACCGCCGAGGAAACCGATGCCTATGCCAAGGCAGTGGTCCAGGCCGATTTCGAGGAAGCGGGCGACGAGGACGTGATCCGGAAGGTCCTGGGCGATCTGACGGGCGCGGGCTGCGAGGTCGACGAGGCCGAAGTACGCGCAGCGCTCGATGAGAAGAGTGTCGAAGCCCGCCGCCAGCTGATGAGCGAGAGCTGATCGCATGGCGATGGCAGCGGCCGAGATCGAGGCGCTGATCCGCGCCGCCCTGCCCGATGCGCAGATCGAAATCCGCGATCTGGCGGGCGACGGCGATCACTATGCCGCGCACGTGGTCTCATCCGCGTTTGCCGGTAAGACGCGGATTGCTCAGCATAAACTGGTGTACGAGGCGCTCGGCGGGCGCATGGGCGGAGAGCTGCACGCCTTGCAACTGACCACCGCCGCTCCCAACTGAGAATCCAGGTTTTCTCCAGTTCAAAGGGTTCGGCCATGTCCGACGTCAATCAGCGCATCAGCGATATCGTTCATAGCAACGACGTGGTCCTTTTCATGAAGGGCACGCCGCTGTTCCCTCAATGCGGCTTCTCCAGCCGCGCGATCGCCATTCTCGACCACTGCGGGGCGCAGTACGAAAGCGTCGATGTCCTGCAGGACATGGAGATCCGCCAGGGGATCAAGGGCTACAGCGAATGGCCGACCATTCCGCAGCTTTACGTCGGCGGTGAGTTTCTTGGCGGAAGCGACATCATGATGGAAATGTACGAGGCGGGCGAGCTTCAGCAACTGCTCGCCGAGCGCGGCACGGCTCAGGCCGGCTAGACCGCGACCTCCGGTAAAAGAAAGAACCCGTCCGGCTGGGTAGGCCGGACGGGTTTTCTTTTGCGTTCTGGGTTCTGGGTGGCCGGGAGGAAGAGCCGGGAGACAAAAGGCTCTTCCTCCGCACGAAGACCGTTGGGGTAACGGTTACTCTGCACGAGCCGTGCCAATCCTGCGAACCTGCGCAAATCCGGCAGGTTCGAAGGTTAATTGCCTTAACCGCTTGGGCCGGATGTAAAGTTTCCCGACATCCGCGAGGATCGCGATAGGGCTTGGCAACAAACCGGCGGCTCGCCACAACCGGGCAATGGACAGCGACCAGCAGCCCGCCTCGATCCCCGCCGCGACCGTGATCGTATTCCGTCGCTCTCCGGACGGTGGCGCACCGCAAATACTGATGATCACGCGCCACCGGGCCATGACCTTCGCCGGCGGCATGGCGGTATTCCCGGGCGGACGGGTCGATCCCGCCGATTACGATCTCGCCGCGTCGCTCGACTGCGCATTCGATGCCGAAGAAGTCGCACACCGGATCGCAGCGGTGCGCGAAACGCTCGAGGAAACCGGGCTGGTCGTCGGCATCACCCAATGTCCATCCGCCAGCGAAGCGGCGGCGGCGCGCAAGCTGCTGCTGGAAGGCGGTGCGCTCGCGCCGGTGCTGGAAGCAATGGGGTGGACGCTCGATCTGGATGCAATCATCCCGTTCGCCCGCTGGCACCCGAAAAACGAGCGACTGCCGCGCATTTTCGACACCCGCTTTTACCTGGCCGATCTCGGCACCGGGGCGGTGGACCTGGAGATCGACGCGACGGAGAACACGCATCTTTTCTGGACTGGTGCCGCCGAGGCACTGACAGCCGCCGAGCATGGCGAGATCGCGCTGATCTTTCCCACGCGCCGCAATCTGGAACGGCTGGCAGAGTTCGCTTCATTCGAAGACGCTCGCGCCCAGGCCGAGGCTGTCCCCGTCAAGACGATCACCCCCTGGATCGCGGAGCGTGATGGCGAGAACTGGCTGATGATCGACGACGACGCCGGTTATCCGATCACGGGAGAGCCGCTGACGTCGGTCGCGCGCGGCTGATGAACGCGCGGAGATCGGGCCGGCTGGACTAACCCAGCGTCATCGCCTCGCGGAATTCGGCATCGCGATCGAGCATCCTACCCGTCCCGACGTTCATGCGCCGGAGCACGGCAGCATCGCGTTCGTACCGGTCCTTCCGGAAGACCGGCCCTCCTGAGTCCGCTCCGACGGTCAAGTACGTGATGTAAACCGGGACCGGCTGATCGAGCTCGACCTGCTCCTCCCGCCTGGGCGATGCGCCCTGCGGCATTTCGCCGTGCAGCCAACGGGCCAGGCGGCGCGCATCTTCCACCCGCACGCAGCCGTTGCTCACCCACCGCTCCTCTTCATTGAACAGGGCCTTGTTCGGGGTGTCGTGCAGATAGATGCCGAACTGGTTCGGCATCATGAACTTGATCTCACCCATGGAGTTTGCCCCGCCCGGAAGCTGCCGAACCCGGATCTTGACGTCGCCGCGCGCCACCCCCTCCCAATCCACCGATCGCGGATCGCCAACCGGCGCATCATCGGACCAGCCATCGAGCACCTCGTAACCCCGGTCGGACAGATACGTGAGCCCGCCTTTCAGCACGTTCGGAGCGATCAACCTTTGCGCGAGTTCCAGCGGCACGTTCCAGTATGGATTGACGCTGGAGAACCGCAGCGGGGCTGCCATCATCGGCGTCTCCGTCTCGGGAGAGCCGACCACGACTTTCATGCTGTCCACCGGACGGCCGTTCTCATACATCCACAAGCGCGCCGATCCGGCATCGACCAGCACGTATCGTCCGCTGCTGGCGGCAGTCGGGAGCCGCCGGGCGCGCTCCATGTTCAACTGGATCAGGGCTTCATAATAAACGGCGCCCTTGTTGAGGGACTCGATGGTCTGCGCGCTGACCTTGCCGTCAGCCACCAGGCCATGTGCCTTCTGGTATTCGGAAATGCGGCTTGAAAGCGCCGCGTCGAACCGCCCCGCGCGGGACAGGCCCAGCCGCTCCCGCAAGGCAGAGACCCGGGGGTCCGTCGAGCCGACCGACATGGCTGGACCTGTGCCGACGCGGACCTGCGGCAGTTGGCTCCACTTGCTCCGGTACTGGTCCAGCTGCTTTTGCAGATCGGCGTACAGCGGATGAACTGGGGCAAGCGGGTCGAGCGGGGCATCGCTCCACCCTTCGACCTCGTCGTCCCGCTGGCGCCGCGCGAGTTCCGGTTCGGGCGGCATCGCGTCTGCGTCGATCAGGGTCATGTCCAGCCCGGACTGGCGGCTCGGCGGCACATCGATCCGCTCGATCTGCGCAGATGCCGGCGCTGCTGTCAGCATCACGGCTGCAGCCAGTGACCCCATCACGCGCAGCATTGTATCGATCTCCCATTGCTCAGGCATCCGATACAGGGTTTTACATGTACCCCAAGCGAACGCCGGCATCAGCGGGCTCGCGTCACGCCCTTACCGCGACGCATCAAGAGGTCGCGTCAGTCCCCGCTACCTGCATGGCCAGCAAGGCGTCGAATGCTTTCGCGACGTTCTCCAGGGTGTACGGTTTCTGCAGGATGGGCCGATGGGCATGCCGATCGGGAAGCTGCGCCTGGTCCCCGTACCCGGTGGCGAAAAAGAACGGGATGCCGCGATCGGCCAGTGCGTCCGCCACCGGCAGGCTCGTCCCCTCGCCAAGATTGATGTCCAGCATGCCGATCGTGGGCGCCGTACGGTCGAGTAACTCCAGTGCATTGGCCGCATTGGCGGCGGTGAGCACGGCCTCAGCTCCGAGCCGGTCAAGGATGTCCTCTGCATCGTAGGCGATGATCAGGCTGTCCTCGACAAGGATCACCGAATGGCCCGCCAGGATGTGGAGTGGTGGCGGCACGGGATGGCCGATCGCCGGACGCGGGTACTTGATGACCGGCATGTGATCCGCAGAGGATTCGCTGACGTGCCGGGACGGAATGCAGAAATGCGCCCGCACCCCCTCCGCCGGATAATCGATGGATGCGCGCCCGCCCAGATCATACGGGACCGATCGATTGATGATCGTCGTGCCAAAGCCCTGTCGGCTGGGCTGTTTGACCCGCGGACCGTTCTGTTCGACCCAGTCGACCAACAGGTCGCCGTCCGGGCTGCGGCGCCACGAGATGTCGACGATCCCATCGGTCGAGAGGCTCCCGTACTTCGACGAATTGGTCACCAGTTCGTGGATCACCAAGGCCATCGTGGAATACGCTTGCGGGTTCAGCAGCACGTACCCGCCACTGGTGGTGATCCGATCGGGCCGATCGGACAGGAAGGCGGCCGCCTCGGCGTCGATCAGGGCCTGGATCGGAGCAGGGCCCCAATGATCGTCAGTGATCTGGTTGTGCGCCCGTGCGAGCGCGTGGATGCGACCGTCGACCGTTTCCACGAACGCGGAGACATCGCCGTCATGCTGCTTGGATTGCCGGACCAGACCGCGGATCACACCGAGGATGTTCCGGACCCGGTGATTGAGCTCGGCAATCAACAGCTCCTGCCGCTCGTTGGCTTGCTTGCGCTGGACCGTTGCCTCGTCGGCCATTCGCAGCACCACCTCGATCAAGGTGGTGCGCAAGGTTTCCGCAACCCGCAGTTCGGACGACGTGAACGGTTTGGAGTGGCCCTGCACCGTCTCCTTCCATTCGGCGAAGCTCTCTCGCGGCGTCAGTCGCGGTCCGTTGGGCCCGTATTCGACCGGCTTGTGCGGGTCGCCGCCCCAGCTGACCGATCGGACCAGCTCTTCGCGAAACAGCAGCACGTAGTTGCGCATGGTGCGTGACAGCGGGATCGCGAGCATGCCGGCGGCCTTGTGCGCGAAATGCTCGGCACCCGGCATGATTGACGCGAGGTGATCGGTTGCCACCACGTCGCTGTTCGCGGTGGCGGTCAGGTGGCCGATGATCTGGCGAAATTCTTCGGGACTGGGGGTCTGCCCCGACATCGCGGCGGTTCCGTTCATCCAGACGCCCACGCCGTCGGCCGGGATCGCGCTCGTCAGGATGTCGCTCAACCAGTCGGGATCGTTGAGCAGCGATTCATCGGACGCGACCGCGCCCAGGAGCTGGTCCGACAGGTCGCGGGCGTGCCTCTCGAACTGCACCACCTCGCGGTGTTCGCGCACCTCCAGGCCCAGTGAGAACATCTGCGCGAAAAGTTCGCACACCGAACGCCGTTTGAAGGACGGCGAGGTCGGGGAATAATGGTGGCAGGCGAACAGGCCCCACAATTCGCCGTCCACGATGATCGAGATCGACATCGATGCAGCGACGCCCATGTTCTTCAGGTATTCGATGTGGATTGGCGAAACGGATCGCAGGATCGACAGCGAAAGGTCCAGGGGATTGCCGTCATTGTCCAGTGCGGGAACGATAGGCACCGGCGCGGCCTCGACGTCGCTGATCACGCGCAGCAGGTTGCGCTTGTAAAGCTCCCGCGCCTGCGCGGGGATGTCGCTGGCAGGATAGTGCAGACCCTTGAAACTGCCGATATCTGGGCCGCACGCCTCGGCCGCCACTTCGCCTGATCCATCGGGCGAAAAGCGATACACCATGACCCGGTCATACCCGGTCAGGCTGCGGATGAGACGCGCACTCGTGCCAAGGTATTCTATCATCGTGCCGGTGCCTTGCAGCCGGGCGACCATCGACCGGACGATGCTCGTCGCATCGCTGTCGTGATCGGCTGTCGGCTCCGCTTCGACCACGATTTCGGTGTTCGACACGTGCACCGCCAGGTCGAACCGCGCGCCGTTTGCGAACAGGTCGATGCCGAAAATCCGCTCGAGCGAATCCGCGCCGATCAGCATCGCGACCCGGTTGCGCAGCGAGTGCACCGCCTCGCTGGAGAACACCTGGTCCAGCGGCATTCCCACCGGCTGCGGGGGCGGTGCAGGGAAGAATGCGTCAAGGTTCGCCGAGGCGCGCGTGATCGTCCAGTCGGGAGCAAACGCCAGCAGAAAGCCGATCGGCTGGATGCCGCCCAGCAGGTGGATCGGTTCCCGATCGCAGTTCGTCAGATCGACCGCTGTTTGCGGATCAGGCAAGTTCTGGTTCCTCATTCTGCTGGGCCGCACGCTCGAAACAGCGAAAGCAGTCTTTTGCGGCGCTGGCAGCAGCCTCAAGTTCAGTCGGAGACACAAGGTTCCTGTTCAGCAGGCTCAAAAGACGGGGCCAGGCCGCTGGCGGACCCGCCGCATCCAGGAATCGTCGGGGCGCCCCGGGATACAACTGCCTGGCCAGCAGCCTGCCTCCCAATCGCGATCCTTCGAGCACGTAAGCGGCGCCTAGCATCTCCGATCGACGCTCCAGCCGGCGGTCCCAGTCGGATACCGGGGCTTGCACGCCGAGCTCGGTCAGGTCGGCGAGAAGGAGGTCGCGGCGGCTGCGCGCCGGCCAGTCGTCGATCCACCGTTCGACGCCGCTGCGGTCGAGTTCTGCCTCTATGCTGCAGTAAGCGGCGCCTTGCGCCAACAGAAACGATGCATAGCCGGCGGGCGTATCGAGGCTGAACCGCGAATACAGGAGGTCGACGCGAGCGTGCTCCGCCCGGGTCAGCTCCCGAAGTGGTGACTTCAAATGCGACTCCCTGGACGCAGCGCGCCCAGTTGTTGAACCTATGTTATATATGTGCGGGTCGCGAGGAGGCCAACCCGAAAGTAAGACCGCTCCCACCGAGGCGAATGGCCGCGATGTGAACCACTCGTTGCGCTGGCGCGCCCGGCAGGACTCGAACCTGCAACTCCAAGCTTAGAAGGCTCGTGCTCTATCCAGTTGAACTACGGGCGCGCGCCGGGGCCGCATAGCCTGCTTTTCGCGGCGGACAAATCGCGATAATCCGCGGCATGGACCAACCCATTACCCGCATCGAGGGCGACGCCGCAGCGCCGCGTCACTTTCGCTACTACGATCTGATCATGGCGGCGTTCGTTGCCATCCTGCTGCTGTCGAACATCATCGGCGCTTCCAAGCCCAGTTACGTGACCCTGCCGGGCGGAACGGAGTGGTCGTTCGGCGCCGGGGTGCTGTTCTTCCCGATCAGCTACATCATCGGGGACGTCCTGACCGAGGTGTACGGCTATGCCCGGGCCAGGCGGGTGATCTGGACCGGGTTTGCCGCACTGGCGTTCATGGCGTTCATGGCCGCGGTCGTCGTGGCACTGCCGCCTGCCGCAGGCTGGCCCGGGCAGCCGGCGTACGAATTCGTGTTCGGCAACTCCTGGCGGATCGTCGCGGCGTCGATGATCGCGTTCTGGGTGGGGGAATTCGCCAACAGCTTTGTCCTCGCCCGCATGAAGGTGATGACCGGGGGCAAGCACCTGTGGATGCGCACGATCGGGTCCACCGTGGTTGGCCAGGGCCTCGACAGCCTGATCTTCTATCCGCTGGCGTTTTATGGCCTGACCGGGTGGCCGCCCGAGCAACTGATGCAGGTGGTCCTGTCACAGTGGGCCATCAAGACCGCGTGGGAGGCGGCGCTGACCCCGGTGACCTATGTGGTGGTCGGCGCGCTGAAGCGCCGCGAAGGTGCCGAGGTGTTCGACACCGCGACCGACTTTTCGCCGTTCGGTCGCAGCGGCGGATAGGAAAAGGGCCGGACGTTCCCGCCCGGCCCTTCCTCCCCCCGAGAACGCAAGTCGTGTTAGAAGTTGAACCCGGCCGCGATGCCATAGCGGCGAGGTTCAAGCGTGAAGATGTTGGTGTAGAGGCCCGATGACTGGTCGGTCAGGTACAGGCCCGTGGTCGCGTTGCTGTCGAAGATATTCTGCACGAAACCGCGCACATACCAGCGATCGTCCACTCCATTGAGCTGCACCTGGGCGTTCGCCTGGACGTAGCTTCGCACCTTGTTGACCCGGCCGTTGAAGATGTTGCCGAAGCTTTCCCCGGTGTAGGTCACGTCCGCCCGAGGAACCAGGGTCATCCCACTGTTCATCCGGATGGTGTGCTGGATGCCCATCGACGCCTTGAAGTTGGGCGCCTGGGGCAGACTGTTGCCCTTGATGCTGACCGGCACGCCGCCGCCGTAAACGGTGATCGCACCGCCTGTACCGGCTGCGGCGGCTTCCAGCGCAGCGCAGCTGCTGAAGGCGCCACTTCCTGCACCGACGTTCGCATCGGCCGGGAACGGAGTGGGACCCCGCAGGCCGTTGGCGGCAGTCAGTCCGCGCGAGGCGTTAATGCCGTTGTTCACGCTTGTGACGAAGCCGTCGGCGAACGCCTGTCCGCCGACGTTGGCCACCACGGCGCAGTTGAACGCCTGTCCGATGTCCTTGATGATCACCGAGTTCGGCAGCCCGCCCGACGGGTCGCGCTGATTGATGAACAGGGTATCGTCGGTGACCTTGGTCTTCAGGTAGCTGAAACCCAGGTTGACGAGGGTGTCAGGCCCCGGCCGAATGACGGCTTCCGCCTCCGCACCGTAGATATCGGCATTGATGTTGTCGTTGATCGACGTGCGGGCAAGAATGCGGCTGAGCTGCAAGCCCTTGTACTTGTAGTAAAACCCGGTGAGGTTCAGCTGCATCGCGCCGTTGGCGAACGTATTCTTCGACCCCACTTCGAACGCGTTGACGATTTCCGGATCGAACGATTCCGTCACCCCCGGGATCGAGAACTGCAAGGCCGGATTGATGCCCCCCGACTTGTAGCCGCGCGAATACGACGCATAGATCAGATTATCGGGCGTGACCTGGAAGTCGAGCACCGCCCGCCCGGTGAACTCGTCGAAGCTGACGTCCCGAATGCGCAGTTGCTGCGCGCCCGGCAGTCCCGTGGCCCCGGTGTCGGCATCGAAGCTGCCGGCGAATGGCGAATCGAAGATGTCGGTCGTGGTACTGTACGGCACCAGGAACGACGCGAGCGTCGAGTTCGATTCGTCGTGCTTCTTGTCGTTGTTGTAGCGGATACCGGCGGTGAGCTTGAGCCGGTCCGAGATGTCGATGTATCCTTCACCGAAGATGCCGTATGACTTGAGCTTGAAGCGCTCCAGGTGGTTGCGGAAGTACGGCGAGCCCAGGTACGATGGCGGCAGGCCGTTGCTCAGTGCAGTGAAAGTGCCGAACAGGGACGCGAAATAGTCGATCGCGAATGCGTTGACGTAATAATCGCCGTTCGTGATCTCGTTCTGCGCGTAGATCGCGCCCAGCAGGAAATTGAACGGTCCGTCGAAGTCCGAACTGATGATCGCTTCCGCCGACCACGATTGGCTGCGTCCGTTCGACCTGTCGAATGCAAGCGGACCGTCGCCGCAAACGCTGTCGCCGCCGAACGCTCCGAGGCCATTGGCGTTGGTGTTCGACGTGCAGAGCTGCCCGCCCGGTCCATTGGGGATCAGGGCCGCAGCGATGGGCGCGAAATAGGCAGCGGTGCCCGGCAGGCCCGGAATGCCGTTCGCGGCCAGGAATGCGAGAGAGTTCAGCCCGGGCTGGATCGTCGTTCGCCCGGACACGTCGAGGTTGTAGTCCTGCCGGGATTCGATGCGGACCTTCTGGTAGATGCCGGTCAGCCCCAAATTGATGTCGCCGAACGACTGCTCGATGTGGGCCTGTGCCTGGATTTCGTCGGTGAAATATTCCGGAGTAAAATCGGTGTTGACCGTGCGCACGTCTCTCGGCTCGACCGCGGTGGCGTTGCCATCGGGGCCATAGAGACTGCCCACCCCCAGTCCGAGCAACGGACTGATCCCATTGAGCGCGAACACCTCGCGCGAACCCAGAACGGCCGGGAAGGTGGAGTTGCCGTTGACCTTGGCCGCGTCGCGCCGATTGTTGAGGCATCCCAGAACCCCGGTGGGATCGCGCTGGCACAGCTGCTTCTGAATGCGGAGCCGGTCGTCACTTTCCCGGAAGTAATAGCCCATCAGGTCGACCGTGGTATTCGGGCCCGGTTCCCACCGGATCGATCCACGCACCGCGTACATGTCGCGCCCGTCGATGTCGGAGTTGTCGAACAGGTTCTTCGTGTAGCCGTCACGCTTGAGGTAGAAGCCCGCGACGCGCACGCCGAGCGTTTCGCCCACAGGGACGTTGATCATCCCCTTGGCCTTGATCGAATTGAAGTTGCCGTATTCGCCTTCGGCCTTGCCCTGAAACTCTGCCAGGTTGGGCTTGGCGGTCACGAAGTTGACCACGCCCGAAGTCGCATTACGCCCGAACAAAGTGCCCTGCGGCCCGCGCAGCACCTCGACCCGCTCGAGATCGAAATATTCGGTTTCGAACAGGCGGGTGCCGAACAGCGGCGAACCGTTGATGTGAATGCCGGTGGCGCTGTCGCAGCTGTTGCCAACGCACAGATCGCCGACACCGCGGATGGTAAAGCTCGATCCGGTGAAATTGCCTTTGGAGAAGGTGACGTTCGGCAGGGTCAACTGCAGGTCGGACGCGTTGTCGATCTGCTGCGCCTCGAGGGCCTCGGCAGTGAACGCACTGACCGCGATCGGAACATTCTGGAGGGCTTGCGCGCGGCGCTGCGCGGTCACGACGATGACGTTGCCGGACTCGATCGGCCCGGCGCGTTCGGTCTGATCGGGTGGGCTTTCGGGTGACACGTCTTGCGCAGCAGCCGGAAAGGCGACGCACGACGCACAGATTCCCGCCAGCAGGGTTGCTTTGACCCTCATAGTTCCTCTCCTCTGAATGGCCGTCTAGGCGCGGCTCTCTTCGGGAGCGAAGCTAATGCAATTTCCGACGTGCTGGCAATAGGCTACATGCGCGGCAGACAAACGCCCTGTTGACGAAACATTGTTGCCCGTCTCCGCAGTGACGTCGCAGAGCTTTTCTGAGGCGATCCTAGTCGCAGGGCGTGCATCAAACCAGCGCGGCGCTTTGCGCGATCGCCGTGATACCCCGCCGCCCGGAAGCATCCCGGCCAAGTTGGACGATGATGT
>NZ_SJXI01000048.1:0-76302 GCF_004337455.1 Parafrankia sp. BMG5.11
CCCTTTTCAGACACCCTCTAGCAGATATAAGCACAGCTGGTGCCGAGCCTGTGGCGCAGGGCTGACCGGTGCCGGGGGGAAACCTGCCAGCCGTCTCTCAACGTGCCTTGAACTCCACTCGCCCTGCGTCCATGACGAAGGTTCCGTCACCACGGAGGACCGGTCGTCGCTCGCTGCGGGGACGCGAGTATGTCTCCACGTGTTCGATGACGGCCTCCTCCTCGGCGGTGAGGTCGATGCGCGCTATCGCAACCCAGTAGGAGAAGCTGTTCCGGTGGTACAGAGGTGTTTGTATCACCGAACCGGCATGGTCGTCGACCTCCACGACCGCCCGGAATCCACGGAACGACCCGATGCCGTTCTCGACCGCCGAGTACGCGCAGATGAGGATGTGTCGGAAGGCGCTCGGCCGGGCGATCACGATCGCCTCCCGGCCCCGATGGCGGTCTCCGGTCGTCAGGCAGATGTGCGGCGGCCGCTTGAGGGAGCCCTGGTCACGGTAGTAACAGACACCCTCGCGACCGTCGCTGTCGATGTAGAGCGCGTAGAGGTCGAGGTCCTTGTCCTTGCGTCGCCAGGTCAGCTCCGCTGTGATCTCGTGCTGGGGCCTTTTGATGGTCGCGGACGCGCCGGGCAGCAGCTTCACGTCCCCGAGTGGAGTTACCGCACGAGCGGAGGAGGCGCGTCGTTCGGCCTTCTCCGACCTGCTCTCTTCCTTGCCCTCGGCCGCGTCCGGTGCCACATCGGTGGCAGGAACCTGCTGACGCCGCAGTATGTCGTTGATCGGGACCGCGAAGCGGAAGCTCAGACCGGTCAGCCCGTCCGTGAATCCGAATCCGACCGCCCGGTAGTACCAGCCGTCCGCACGCCGGTACAGCTCGCCGGGTATGTGGACGAGGTCCGCCGGGCCCGGGGCGAGATCGATCCGGAGTATCTCCGTGTTGTCTTCCGCGTCGATCAGGCGCAGCCGTGTTTCGGCCGCGTCGACCACGCGGCCGCCCGTGGCCGACAGGGCCATCAGGATCTGGTCGTACCGCGGGGGGACGGCGTTCAGGTCGACCTGGGCCCGGTCGGTGGACACCGCCGCGTCCGTCCTGCCCAGATGCCGTACCGCCGCGCTGGAATCAGTGGGATCCGTAGGATCGGCGAACTGAATCGCGCGCGCGGACCCCGCCACCCCGGCATTGTTCGCGGGGAGCACGAGGATGAGGTCGAGCTGGGGTGTGGTAGGGGTTTTCACCCAGTTCAGAACCACGTGGATCCGCCGCGGGCGGAGCGCGATCTGGGGGAGCATCGTCAGCGACACGAGCAGTACTCTCCTGAGTCGCTGTGATGGTAACCCCGGACCGGTCCGGGGTGTGCCCGGTCCGCCGAACTGGTTACGCGGGTACCGCCATGGTGACAGCCGGCCGGGCCGGGACGAGTATCTGGGTAGGCTTGCCGTGTGGAAGGCGGTGCTGAGATGCCGACGGTGAACGCTGACGCGGGGTTGGTGCCGCTGCGCAGGGCTCTCGCGGCCCGACTCGCGCCGCGAGCCTGGGAACGGTTCGGTGTTCTCGTCGATAATCTGGAAACCGCATGGTCCGCGGCGGACAGTGGCGAATTCGACAATGCCGTGCTGCGGCTGGATCTCGCGGTGCGCAAGCGCGCCAGCCGGCTCGGCGAGGAGCCGCTTGTTCCCATGACGCCACCGGTCCGGGAACGGGTGAACAGAATGATTCATGTTCTCACCGAGGTGTCGGGCCGCGACGCCGTCGGCCCCGGGAACCGTCGGCGCCCCGGGTCGTCGGAGATCCCGGCCCCGGCCGACACCGGCCACTGAGGGTGGCCGGACGCTCGGGGTCGGTTCCACCGGCCGGCCGGACCGCGGGTGCCGGGCCTGAACCAGCGGCGCACGAGCTCTGGGGGGCCGAACTCGTTGTCCACCTGTTTGCTCCGGTGGATGGGCCCGAAGCGGCGGACGCGTACGGGTTTCTCCGGGACGTCTGGTCGGCGTGCCGCCGCACTCTGAAGATGGGATCGGCTCTCGACCGGTTGGGAGTGCCCGCCGACCTGCCGGGTTCGGTTGGCGACCTGCCTTCCCGAGGTCTGCTCGCCGCCCAGCTCAACCTGGGCGACGGGACGCACCAGGCGCTGTTCCGGCGGGACCATGACCTGCTCTGTCTGTCCGTGATGCTCGCCCCGGCGGTGGACGACGGTGCCCTCGACTGGTCCGCGCCGGAGGACCAGTGGAGCGGCGTGGCGGATGAGCCGCCCGCCTCGCTGGTCGGCGCCGTGCGTCTCTACCAGGGGCATCTCGGCCGCTCGGAGGCGGGTCCGCGGGCGGTGGTGACCGCGGCCCCCGAGCTCGCCCGCACCTGCGCCAACGCCTGGTCCGGGTGGCACCAGGCGCCCGGATGGGAGGAACGCGGTGCCACCACCGGCCTGGGGTTCGCAGTGTGGGAACCGGCCGCTCCGGCGGACGACCAGATCGAGCGGAGGCTGCTTGTCCTGGTTCCGGGCTCACGGGACGGAGAACTGGTCGCCTGGACGTGGAACCGCCGGGACGCCGCCGCGCCCGCTTTCCAACGCTATCTGGCCGGGGCGGCGAAGGTCCGCTACCAGTGGCGTGTTCGGGACGGCGGGGACGCGGTCCACGGCCTGCGCGACCGGCTCGACGAACGGGGAGCACGGCTGCGGGAGTTCCTGCGCGACCCGGTCCCGTTCCCGGACCGCGTCGCCGCCTGTGTGCAACAGCTTCACGTCGACCAGGTGGACCTGACGACCGTCACCACGAGGATGACGGAGATGCGGCACAGCGTGAAGATCTCCGGGGCCAACATGGCGGCGATCCTGGCGGCCGATGGGACCGTGCCTCGCGACGGCGACCCGTTCGCCACTGACCGGCGGCTGGTGGAGCACGTGGTCGACCAGCTCGACGACGACCTGGTCTTCCTCGGCGCGGCGGGCACGCGCGTCGAGGCGGTCCTGGCCCTCGCGGCCCGGTCGACCCGGCACGTCCGGTCTGCCGAGCACGTCCGGCCGGCACCGGACATCCAACTCGATCCGGAGGAGATGACCCAACTGCGCGCGGAGCTCGCGGCGGCCTTCGGCGCCGGGGTACGGGCGTCTCAGCTGCTCGAGGAGATCGGTCTGCCCCGCGCGCGCCAGTTCGTCCAGGGCGGTGCGACTCCGCTGGAATGGTGGACCGAGATGCTCCGGGAGCTCGGCAACGGCGCGGTCGACCGGCCGTACCGCAGCACGCTGGAGGCCGCGCTGCGGGAGTACGGGTACAACGACGTCTTCGTCCGGCTGGCCCGTCGGCACGGGCTGCGCTGACCTCGGCGCCTGTCCCGGAAGGCGTCTCCCGGATCGCGGCCGAGGCCGGCAGCGACAAGGCGCAGATCTACCACTACTTCGGCAGCAAAAACGGCCTGGTTGAGGTGGGTGACAGCGTATCGCGCCTGTTCAGGACTGTCGGATGACGATGAGGCAGGTGTCGTCGTCGGTGTCCGGGGTGGTGTGCGCGAGCAGGTGATCGGCCCGGTGCGAGACGTCGAAGCCCGGTGCGGCCGCGATCCGCAGCAGCGCGTGGAGGGATTCGTCCAGCCCGGTTCCGCGGCGTTCGATGAGGCCGTCGGTGAAGAGAAGCAGGACGTCGTCCGGCTCAAGGACGTGGACGGTTTCCTGGTAGTCGACATCGGGTTCGACGCCGAGCAGGAGCCCGTCGGGCATCGGAAGGGCGTGGGCGGAGCCGTCCCGGACGAGCACGGGCGGCAGATGCCCGGCGCGGGCCCAGCGCAGCGCACGCTCGGCGGGACGATAAAGGCCACAGATGACGGTGGCGGTGATGTTGTCGGCGAGGTGGTAGGTGACGTTGTTGAGCCAGCGCAGCAGCTGCCCGGGGCCGGCGCCGGTGACCGCGAGGCCGCGCAGGCTGTTGCGCAGGGTCACCATGCCGGCCACGGTCCTGATGCTGTGCCCGGCGACGTCACCGACGACGAGCAGGACCTCGCCGGTCGGCAGGGTGACCGCGTCATACCAGTCGCCACCGACAAGGTGCTCCTGCTCGGCGGGGCGGTAGCGGACGGCGACCGCGAGGCCGCCGAGGTCGACGGGCTCCTCGGAGCTGGGCAGGATCGCCCGCTGCAGGGCGAGCGCGAGCTGATGCTGGCCGTCGGCCCGCGCCTCCGAATCGGCGAGCTGGTCCCGGGTGGCGTCAAGGACGACCTGCGTGCGGTAGTGGCTGGTCAGGTCCTGGTAGATGCCGCGGACGGCGACCGTCACGCCGGCGGCGTCGGTCACCGGCTCGGCGAAGGCGCGGAGCTGGCGCAGCGTCCCGTCGCTGCCGATGACCCGGAACGATCCCGAGGCGGCCCGGCCGAGCCGTAACAGCGCGTCACGCAGGTGGTCCACGGTCGCCCGGTCGTCCGGGTGGATGTGCGGATCGAGGTCGTCGAGCGGGACGGGTGACATCGTGCGGTCACGCTGGAAGAGCTCGTAGACGTGGTCGGTCCAGCGCACGGCCCCGGTGCGGACGTCCTCCTGCCAGCCGCCGAACCGGCCGAGGCGTTGCAGGTGGCCGGCCAGGGAACCGCCCGCGCCACCGCCGCCGACCGGCCGCCAACTGATCACGACTCCGTCGAGGAAGGGGGCGATGCGGACGTCGAGCTCCTCGGCGACGAGCACGTCGTCGACCAGGACGAGCAGGGCGATGCCGTCGGCCTGGTACTGCTCGCCGGTACGCACGACCGCCACGGCCCGCTCGAGCAGGCCGGCGTCGGCGGCCATGAGCGGGTAGAGGTCGAGCAGGCGCCGGCCACGCAGCTGGGCCGGGTGCCTGCCGGCCGGGTCGACGAAGCCCTCGTTCACGTGGTCGACGTGGAAGTCGAGGATCTCGCCGTCCTCGGCGCGCACCGCGTGGGCCAGCAGCACCGACCCGGCGACGGCGTCGAGGAGGGCGGGCAGCCAGGCCGTTCGCCCGCCGAGGGTCTGTGGCTGCGCCGAGCGGGTGTCGGCGGAGAATCCGCCCGGGTGCAGGCCGCGCAGGCACAGGTCCGCGAGCGCGACGAGCTCGCGTCGGAGCCCGGCGGTGAACTCCGCGAGCGGGGCGGGCCAGCAGATCTCCATGGCGCCCACGACGGCGCCTGCCTGCAGGAACGGCAGCGCCGCCCGCGCCCCGAGCCAGGGACCCACCCGCGGCACCGAGCCGACGCCCGCCCGGCCGCCCGCCGGGATGTCGGTCGGGACGTCGGTCGGATCGTTCGCCTCGGGCGGTGAGCCCTCGGGCCACCACTGCGGCGTGGCGCCGCGGGCCGCGCGCATCGCCACGCAGTCCAGCTGCGGCGGGATGCGTTGCCACCGGCTCGCCTCGAGCGGCCCCAGGCCGGTCTCGCCCACCAGGGTGAGCGCGCCATCGGATTCCAGCATCCAGAAGGCCACGGCGACGGCACCCTGATGGGCCAGGACCTCGGTGAACACGGCCTCGGCGACCGGGCAGCCATCGGTGGCGTGGCTGACCGCGGCCTCGGCCAGCCACAGGCGGCGCCGGGCGCCGTCGTCGAGCGGGGGTCGATGGAGTGTTCTGGTGGTCCCGCCGAGCACCTCGGCGGCGAACTCGTCCGGGGTGACCCCGGAGGCGGATGCGAGACGGCGCAGCTGGTCACCGGCCTCGGTGACCGAGCAGCGCAGCCGTTCGGCCAGGACCCCGACGGCCATGTCGATCAGAGCGTCGGCGGCGGACCGCGCCCGGAGCTCCGCCAGCTCCCGCTGCTGACGGGCGATCACATGGAGTAGCCCCGTCGCGGTGTGGTCGCGGGGGTCGGCGCTACTCTGCGACGCCCGGGACACACCTCTCCTCGTCCGCTCCGGGTAGTGGGGTTTCGGGGAGTGGCGGTCTGACCAGGCAGCGGTATGTGACCGAGAAGTGAGACTTAATCCGTCTACTCTACTGCGGGACATCCGCGAGGATCGGGACATCTCTCATGCCGCTTCTCGCGCCGCTTGGCACAGCGGCCGCACGACCGGGCTGGAGGACGACACGGTGACTGAGGTAACGGCGCGTAACCAGACCCCGGCCCAGCTGGACGACCCGGCGCTGCGTCAGTTGCTCGCCGGTCTCACCGCCGTGCGGGGTGGGGATTTCGGAACCCGGCTGCCGCGCGTCGGCGACGAGCTGATGGACGAGATCGCCACCGTCTTCAACGGGATGATCGACCAGCTCGCGCTGTTCACCTCCGAGGTGACGCGGGTGGCCCGGGAGGTCGGCACCGAGGGAAAGCTCGGCGGGCAGGCCGAGGTGCCGGGCGTCTCCGGCTCCTGGAAGGACCTCACCGACAACGTCAACGCGATGGCCGGAAACCTGACCGGCCAGGTCCGTGACATCGCGCAGGTCGCGACGGCGGTCGCGGAGGGCGACCTCTCCCAGAAGATCACCGTGCAGGCCCGGGGTGAGATCCTGGAGCTCAAGAACACCATCAACACGATGGTCGATCAGCTTTCGGGTTTCGCGGACGAGGTGACGCGGGTTGCCCGGGAGGTCGGCACCGACGGTCGTCTCGGTGGTCAGGCGGACGTCAAAGGTGTGTCGGGTACCTGGCGCGACCTCACCGAATCCGTCAACGTCATGGCGGGGAACCTCACCAGCCAGGTGCGTTCCATCGCCCAGGTCGCGACGGCGGTCGCGCGGGGTGACCTCTCCCAGAAGATCCGCGTCGATGCCCGGGGCGAGATCCTGGAGCTGAAGGAGACCATCAACACGATGGTCGATCAGCTTTCGGGTTTCGCGGACGAGGTGACGCGGGTTGCCCGGGAGGTCGGCACCGACGGTCGTCTCGGTGGTCAGGCGGACGTCAAAGGTGTGTCGGGTACCTGGCGCGACCTCACCGAATCCGTCAACGTCATGGCGGGGAACCTCACCGACCAGGTGCGTTCCATCGCGCAGGTGACGACGGCGGTCGCGCGGGGTGACCTCTCCCAGAAGATCCGCGTCGATGCCCGGGGCGAGATCCTGGAGCTGAAGGAGACCATCAACACGATGGTCGATCAGCTTTCGGGTTTCGCGGACGAGGTGACGCGGGTGGCCCGCGAGGTCGGCACCCAGGGCAATCTCGGCGGCCAGGCCAACGTCCGCGGTGTGTCGGGGACCTGGAAGGACCTGACCGACAACGTGAACGTGATGGCCTCGAACCTGACCGCCCAGGTGCGCTCCATCGCCCAGGTGGCCACCGGCGTCGCCCGGGGTGATCTCTCGCAGAAGATCACGGTGGAGGCGAAGGGTGAGGTCGCGGCGCTCGCCTCCACCATCAACACCATGGTCGACACCCTCGGCGCCTTCGCGGACGAGGTCACCCGGGTCGCCCGCGAGGTCGGCACCGACGGCCGCCTCGGCGGCCAGGCGAGCGTCAAGGGCGTCTCCGGCACCTGGAAGGACCTGACCGACAACGTCAACTTCATGGCGAACAACCTCACCAGCCAGGTGCGCAACATCGCCCAGGTCACCACGGCCGTCGCCCGCGGTGACCTGACCAGGAAGATCGACGTCGACGCCCGCGGTGAGATCCTCGAACTGAAAACGACCATCAATACGATGGTGGACCAGCTCTCCTCGTTCGCGGACGAGGTCACCCGGGTCGCCCGCGAGGTCGGCACCGACGGCCGCCTCGGCGGCCAGGCGGAGGTCGAGGGACTCTCCGGCACCTGGAAGCGCCTGACCGAGAACGTCAACGAGCTCGCCGGGAACCTCACCCGCCAGGTCCGGGCCATCGCCGCCGTCACCAGCGCGGTCGCCACCGGCGACCTGACCAGGTCGATCACGGTCGACGCACAGGGCGAGGTCGCCGAGCTCAAGGACAACATCAACGCGATGGTCCGCTCCCTGCGCGAGACCACCCGCGCCAACCACGAACAGGACTGGCTGAAGACCAGCCTCGCCCACATCGCCGGACTCATGCAGGGCCACCGCGAGCTGGAGACCGTCGCGCAGCTGGTCATCGACGAGCTGACCCCGATGCTCGACGCGCAGCACGGCACCTTCTTCCTCGCCGACGCCGGCGTGGACGCCCCGGCGCTCACCCTCATCGCGAGCTACGGGTACCGGCCCACCCCCGACATGCCGCGCAGGTTCGAGTTCGGCCAGTCGCTCGTCGGGCAGGCGGCGCGGACGAAACGGTCCATCGTGGCCCGCACCCCCGCCGACTACCTGAAGATCGCCTCCAGCCTCGGCGAGGCGACCCCGGTGACGCTGATCGTGCTGCCGATCCTGTTCGAGGACCAGGTGCTCGGCGTCGTCGAGCTCGCCTCCTTCACCCCGTTCACCCAGGTCCACCTCGACCTGCTGAACCAGCTGACGGAGACGATCGGCGTCAACGTCAACACGATCATCGCGAACTCGCGGACGGACGCGCTGCTCGAGGAGTCCCAGCGGCTCGCGGGCGAGCTGCAGGCCCGGTCCGAGGAGCTGCAGTCCCGCCAGGAAGACCTCCAGCTCTCCAACGCGGAGCTGGAGGAGAAGGCCACCCTGCTGGCCAGACAGAACCACGACATCGAGGTCAAGAACGCCGAGATCGAACGGGCCCGCCAGGAGCTGGAGGAACGCGCCCGGCAGCTGGCGCTCGCCTCCAAGTACAAGTCCGAGTTCCTGGCGAACATGTCGCACGAGCTGCGCACACCACTGAACAGCCTGCTGATTCTCGCCCGCCTGCTGGCGCAGAACCCGAGCCGCAACCTCACCGCCAAGCAGGTGGAGTACGCCCACGTCATCCACACCGCCGGCTCGGATCTCCTTCAGCTGATCAACGATATTCTCGACCTCTCCAAGGTCGAGGCCGGGAAGATGGACATCCACCTGGAACGGGTCGTTCTGCGTGATCTCGCCGAGGACATGAAGAGCACCTTCTCGCCGATCACCGCGGAGAAGGGCCTGCGGTTCACCGTGGATCTCGCCCCCGGCATACCGGCCGATCTCCTCACCGATCAGCACCGCCTCGCGCAGGTGCTGCGCAACCTGCTCTCCAACGCGGTGAAGTTCACCGAGCGCGGCAGCGTCGAACTCGCCATCGTCACCACCCCGGGCGGCGACCCGTCACCGGCCACCCCCGGCGTCACCTTCAAGGTCACCGATACCGGCGTCGGTATCGCCGAGGAGAACCTCGAACGCATCTTCGGGGCGTTCCAGCAGGGCGACGGCACCACCAGCCGCCGCTACGGCGGCACCGGCCTCGGCCTGTCCATCTGCCGTGAGGTCGCCGCCCTCCTCGGCGGCGAGATCGAGGCCCGCAGCGAGTTCGGCAGGGGCAGCACCTTCAGCCTGCGGCTGCCGCTGGCTCCCCCGCCGCCGACTGAGCCCGAGATGGTTCCTCGGCCCCGCCGCACGCAGGCCCTGAGTGACACCGAGCCTTCGTCAGGCGACCCGCGCCCCGTCGGCGCGCCGTCCGCCCTCGCCGCCCCTGCGTCGCCCGCGGACGACCGGCGTCCGCCGCGGCAGGCGGCCTACAACAACGACCAGCTGACCGGGCGCACGGTGCTGGTGGTGGATGACGACGTGCGCAACGTCTTCGCCATCACCAGCATCCTCGAGCTCTACGGGCTGAACGTGATCCACGCCGAGAACGGTCGCCGGGGCATCGAGATGCTGCAGTCCGATCCGAGCATCGACCTGGTCCTGATGGACATCATGATGCCCGAGATGGACGGCTACACGACCATGACCGCGATCCGCACCATGCCGCGGATCGCGGATCTGCCGATCATCGCCGTCACCGCGAAGGCCATGCCCGACGACCGGCAGAAGTGCCTCGACGCCGGCGCGACCGACTACATCACCAAGCCCGTCGACGTCGACGAGCTCCTCGCCTGCATCCGAACGAGGCTGGTCACCGGTTCGGGCGTCGGCGGGCGGCGGGCAGGAGGGCTGGGTGCCGGGTGAAGTGGTCGATCCCGCGGCTCGGTTGGCCAGCTATAGGAGAGTAATGATCAAGCGGATATTACTGGTCACCCGGGGGTGCGCACCGGACGACTTCGTGCCCGCCTGGCGCGCCGCCATGGGTGCCGCCACGGCCGCACCGCCGGACGTCCGGCCCTCCCGGGTAACCGCGGGAATCGTGCTGGACGAGGTCACGCCCGAACCGCGTCATCACGCCGTCGGCCAGGAGTGGTTCGACGACGAGGAGCACCTGAAGCGGTTCGAGTCATGGCTGGCGTCACCGGAGGGCGCAGTGGTCGACGAACTGCTCGGCCGCGCGGTTGAACGGGATGCCAGCGGAATTGTGGTGGCCAGCGAGCACGTGATGCGCGGTGAGGAATGGCTTTCGCGGCGGTGGCGGGACGGTGGTGAGAGCCTGAAGCACATGGCTCTCGCGACGCGCGCGGCGGGCCTCACCCAGGCGGAGTTCTTCGACCGTTGGCGGAATCGCGCGGGCCTGGTCGGGGCGGTGCCGATTCCCCCGGTGGCCCGCGGGCAGGCATATATGCAGAACCATCCGTTGCCGCGGGACGTGGGCGACTGGCCGTACGACGCCGTGAACGAGGTCTATTTCGACAATCTCGACGACCTGCGCGCGCGGATCGCGTGGTTCGCGGAGAACCTTGCCGGGAACGAGGACGACCTGGTCCGGGAGTCCTGGTTCGTCGCGGTCCGCGAGGAGGTCCTGTGGCCCGATCCGCCGCGTAGCCCGGCCCTCGGCTCGCCCACTCCCACCGCTGCTCGGCAACGGCCGGTGAGCCGGTGACGACCACCGGCCCGGCGGTGGGGCTGATGCTTCCCACGGTGGCGAACCCGGGCACGGGCGCGGTCGACACCGCGCGGGTGGTCGAGGCGGCCCGGCGGGCGGAGGCGGCCGGTTTCGACGGCGTCTACATCGGCGACCACCTGCTGCACCCGCATCCGATGCTGGAGTCGGTCGTCACCCTTTCCGTCGTGGCGGCGCGGACCGAGCGGGTCTCGTTCGGGCCGTGCGTGATGCTCATGGGCCTGCGGAATCCCGTGGCCCTGGCGAAACAGCTCGGAACACTGGCGGCGTTCGCTCCGGGCCGCCTGCGCGTCGGAGTCGGCGTAGGGGGCGAATACCCCGGCGAGTTCGAGGTGGCGGGTGTCGCGCTGCCGGAGCGCGGACGTCGCATGGAGTCGGTTCTCGGCCAGGTGCAGTCGCTGCTGAGATCGGGCGCGCAGCGTCCGGACGTGACAATCGCGCCGGGCGCGCCGGACGTCCCGTTCCTCCTCGCGGGCTGGAAAGAGGTGTCGCTGCGTCGGGCGGCGACGTACGGAGACGGCTGGATCGGTTATCTCCTCGCCCCCGACAGCTTCGCGCGGCGCCGGGCCTTTCTGCTTGAGCATCGGGAGAAGCTGGGGCGGGTCGAGGTCCCTTTCACGACTGGAATGCTCGTCCCGGTACACGTGGATCCGTCGGGTGGTGCCGCCGTGAGCGCCGCGGCCGCGTGGGCGAAGATCACCGACTCCGAGGCCGGGTTCCCGGCGCGGCTGTTCGCCGCCGGCCGGCCGGGCGAGGTCGTCGAGCAGCTGCACCGCTACTGGGCGGCCGGCTGCACCGAGCTCGTCCTGGCGCCGGCCGATCAGGGCGAGGGCTACCTCGAGCAGGTGAGCATGCTGGCTGGGGAGGTACTTCCACAGGTGAAGGCCTTCTCATAGGACGCCCTGGGACATCCCAGGGAGCGGCCCGCCCAGGTGCTCAGGTGCTCAGGCGCCGGTAGCGGGCGAGGCGGCGGACCCCGTCCGCGGCGGGGCGACCAGGGCACGGCTGGAGGGCCGCCTCGAGACGGGCGCGGACGGCGGCCTGGTCGAGACGCATGCCGATCGCGACCAGACCGCTGGCATCGTCCGCCGCGGGCCTGACAGCGCCGGGCCTGACAGCGCCGGGTCTGGTCGCGACATTGATCTCCCGTCCGACGACGTTGACCACATAGCCGCGCGGTCCCCGCGCCGTCTCCACGGTCACGGTGCCCTTGAGTCGGTAGACGTTCGCGGGGGGATCCTCGAGCAGGTCGACCAGCGGGCCGGGATCGATCGGACCGGCGGCGGGAACGGTCACCGCGTCGACCCGCGGGTGCGGGTCGTGACCGTCCTCGTGGTCGTGGTCGTGGTCGTGCCGGGCCAGGGCCGCGAGCGGGAGCTCGTCGACCGGGTCGTACGGGTTCGCGGCGTCGAACACGAGCACCGGGTCGACGCGGCCGTGCGTCGTGTCGACGACGTGGGCGTGCGGGTTGCTCTCGCGCACCCGGCCGGTGATCCGCGCCAACGTCTCGGCACGCCGCGCCGGCGGGATCCGGTCGGTCTTGTTGATGACGACGAGCGAGGCGGACGCGAACCGGGCCGGCGGCAGCCCGCCCGTGTCGACGGTGTCGAAGTAGGCGGGGGCGTCGATCACGTCGACGAGACCGCCGGGGCGCACGCGGTCCACACCGCTGAACCGGATGAGCCTGGCCAGCGCCGGCGGGTCGGCGACGCCGCTGGCCTCCACGATCACCGCGTCCAGCCGCAGCCGGGGATGGCTCAGCTTCTCCAGCGCCTGGTCCAGGCCGTCCGTGTCCGGCAGGCAGCACAGGCAGCCGCCCGCGATCGAGGCCGGCTGGTCCACCTGACCGGAGACCAGCGCGGCGTCCACGTTGATCGCCCCGAAGTCGTTGACCACGACCCCAAGGCGTGCCCCAGGGGCCTGGAGCAGGTGGTTGAGCACCGTCGTCTTGCCGGCACCCAGGTATCCGGTCAGCGCGATCACGGGCACCCGCACGACCATTCCCACCCGCCTCCTCCCGCGCCGCGGCCAGCCATCCGTATCGACTGGTCCCACGGATTTCCGGACTCAGGCTACGAGGACCGTCCACCCGGGCTGCCGGCGACGGCCGTCGGCGGTCAGAAGGGCGTGAGCCACAGGGTGGCGGACGTCGGCGCGGTGTCCTGGATGTAGGAGGCGAAGCCGGCGACGTCGTCGAAGGCGAATCCGTACGCTCGGCCGTCCGCGCTGTGCTCGTGCAGGACCCGGGCGTAGTGGTTGGTCGTCGGGTCGCGGTAGAAGCCCGCGGGTTCGGTCGCCGGCTGGGCTGGCTGGGTGAGCAGCGTCGAACGGTTGAAGCCGGCTCCCAGTACGGCGGCCACCGGCCCGGTGACGCCGTCGTTCGGCGCCGCGAGCGCGCCGTCGCAGAACAGGACGTCGCGGGTGCTCGGCCGGACGAACGGCGCGACCCCGCCGTCGAAGCGCAGCAGGCCGCCGTTCACCGTGCCGACCCGGGTGCCCGTCCCGACGTCCACCGTGAGCTGGCGCGACGTGTACTGGTTCCACACCGCGTCGATGTAGCCGTCGAAGTAGGTGGCGGGGAAGATGCCGGCCTCCAGGCCGTGGCCCGGCGCGATCACCCGGGTGCCCTCCCCGCCGGCGTCGTCGACGACCAGCGGGGCGAACACCGGGTGTGCCCGCATCGCGTCGAAGACGGCGGCCCGGCCGCCCGGCGCCAGCCGTCCGGTCGTCTGGTCGGCGCTGCCGCGCAGCCCGATGGCCATCGGCACGCTGAACATGTCGACCGCCGTGGTGTTGCAGAACATGCCGGCGTCGTTGTGGGTGAACTCGACGAAGTCGTGCACCACGCCGAAGCTGGGGTCGGCGCGCACCCAGCCGGCCGGGTGCTGGAGCGCCGCGTTGCCCGCGCCGTCGACCACGACCTTGAAGCGCAGCTTCGAACCGGTCGACACGTAGATCCGTCCGGACATCCCGTTCGGGACGACGAACTGCGTGTCGCCGTCCGCTACCAGGGGGATGGAGAGGTCGGCGAAACCGTCCGGTCCGTTGTCCGCGAGCGAGACCTGGGCGAGGCCGCCGTCCCGGCGGGCGTACACCTGGCGGCCGGTGATCAGGTCGGTGCCGACGACGTAGAGCCAGATCTGGTTGTTGGCGTACCGGTAGGTGTGGTTGACCACGGTCAGCGGCAGGCCCGCGCCGGCGGCGAGCGCGGCGTGCTCCCGGCTGCCGGCGGCGGCCCACGCGGCGCCTCCGGCGGTACCCGCGACGGCGGCGGAGGCCGCCAACAGGAACGTGCGGCGGTTCGGCATGGCGGTCCCCTTCACTGGGCGGCTTCTCACCGGGCGGCTTCTCACCGGGCGGCGTTGAAGGCGCGGGTGAAATCGAACGGCTGCGCCTCGATGCCGCCGCAGGTCGGCTGCGCGTACGGCACCGGCCCGCCGGGGCAGGGCTGGTCGCGGGTCAGCGACCACATCGACAGCCAGGCGAGGTCGACCTGGGACGCGAACCGCACCAGCTGCCGCGCGTCGGCCAGGGTGAACACCTCGCTGGCGACGTCGTTCACACCGATCATCGGGGTGACGGCCACCCGCCTCCACGCCTGCGCGTCGGACAGCTCGAACACGCCCTTGACCTGGGCCTGGGTCGCGGTGGCGGCGTCGATGGCGTACTGGCCCATCCGGCCCGCCGGGTTCGGCGCGGCGCCGTCGCCGTAGTCCATCGCCATGATGTTGACGGCGTTCACCGTCACGCCGTTCTCCCGGGCGTTGGCCAGCAGGTCCACGCCGGCCTGGGTCAGGCCGGACGGCAGCACCGGCAGCGTGAACGAGACCTCCAGCGGCCGGCCCCCGGCCGCGGCCTCCTGCTGAAGCCGGGCGATCGCCTGGGCGCGCCGGGTGTTCGCGGCGGCGTCCGGCAATGCGCCGCCCTCGACGTCGAAGTCGAGGCGGGTCACCCCGTAGACGTCGACCACCTTGCGGTACGCGGCCGCGAGGTCGCCCGCGCTGCCGCAGGCACTGGCGAGCTCGGTGCCGGACGCCCCGCCGAACGACACCCGGACGTCGCCGCCCAGCTCACGGAACCGGCCGATCTGGCCGGGCACGCCGTCCATGGTGAGGTCGCTGACCCCGCCCCACTTCGGCGTACAGCCGCCTCCACCGGCCACGACGAAGGCCAGCGTGACGTCACGCAGGCCGGCGGTCCGCGCCGCCGCGACCAGGTCGAACGGCGGGTACAGCGAGGTGTCGACGTACGGCGCGAACCCGCCCGAGCCGCCGGAGCCGCCGGAGCCGTTCGACGGCGGTGCCGATGGGGACGGCGGTGCCGGCGGCGCGGCGGTCGAAACGGGCGGCATGCTCGGGGTGCTCGTCGGAGCGCCGCCCGGCTGGCCGGTGCCCGGGCCGCCCGGGCCCGCGGTGGGCCGCGGCGCCGTGTCGGGTGGCGTGGCCGGGTCGGTCGGCGACGCGTTCGGCGGCGGGGACGACGGTGCGGCCGGCCCGGTGGCCGAGGGCGCGGGCTCCGGGCCCGGGTCGCCGTTGCCGGAGCCGGGCGTGCAGTCCTCGCCGTTGATCCGGCATCCGAGGGGGTCGGTGGCGCCGCCCGGAGCGGCGATGACGAAGCCGACGTCGACCGACTCCCGTGGCGCGAGTGTGGTCTGCCAGGCCGGCGGGGTGACGGTCACGTGCCGGCCGTCCACCTGGTAGGCGGCGTTCCACAGCGAGGTGAGGGTCGCGCCGTCCGGCAGGTCGAACTCGAGAGTGAAGCCGTCCGGCGAGTCCGCGGAGTTGGTGACCTGATACTGGGCGGAGTAGCCGGTGCCCCAGTCGCTGGTGCGGCTGTACGCGGCGTCGAGGCCGGCGGCGTCCGCTGTGCCGGGCACCACCACGGCCAGGCCGACCGCACCGCCAAGGGTGAGCAGGGCCGCGGTACCCGAAATGATCTGACGACGACGGCGTCGGTGCCGACCTCGCAAAGGCGACATGGCGTACATACCTCCCGCAATGGCGAATTGCGGCAGGACGCTAGTTGCGGGCGCGCCGCCGACCGGCCCTGCTGAGGCAGCGCAGAAACGCTCTTAAGACCCGCTTAGGGATGCACCCCGATTGCGGGCCCGGAAGCCACGGCGGTGGCGCAGGCGGCGTCCACGGCCGTCCGGCGGGCGGGTGGACGACGTGCGCAGGCGCATCCGCACCTCGGCGCCACCGAGCTGGGACCGGCCGATCGTCAGCTCACCGCCGGTCGACTCGGCCACCCGCCGGGCGATGTCCAGCCCCAGCCCGGTCGAGCCCGCGCCCCCGGCCCCGCCGCCCCGGCGCAGCGCCGCCGCGGGGTCGACGACCCCCGGGCCGGCGTCGAGCACGCGCACCCAGACGGCGTGGTCGGTCAGCCGCAGCTCGACCGCGAACGCCACACCCTCGGCGGTGTGCCGGAACACGTTGCCGAGCAACGCGTCCAGCGCGGTCGCCAGCTCGGCGCGCGCCACCGGCACCGGCGCCGGCCGATCGACGCCGGACACCGCCCACCCGCGCCCCTGGTCCTCGGCCAGCGCGGACCAGAAGTCGGCGCGGTCGCGCACGACGTCGGCCGCGTCGCAGCGCTGCGCCGCCACCTGCTCGTCACCGAGCGCCCGGGCGGCGCGGATGACGTAGTCGACCTCGTGCTCGAGCTGCGCCACCGCGTGCCGGGTCGCCTCCGCCGCCGCGGCGGCAGCGGCGTCGCCGCTACCGCCACTGCCGCCGCCGAGGGCGGCCGTGTTGAGCCGCAGCACGGTCAGCGGGGTGCGCAGCCGGTGGGACAGGTCGGCGGCCCGTTCCCGCTCGGCCGCGAGCAGCTGGCGCACCCGGTCCGCCATCGCGTTGAAGGCGACGGCAGCCTCGTGCAGCTCGGCGGGAGCCGCCCGGTCGGACGTCGGTGCGCGGGCGGTCAGGTCACCCGAGCCCAGTTCCCGGGCGGCGCAGGCGAGCCCGCGCGCCGACCGCACGATGCGGGTGCCCAGCCGGTCCGCGACCAGCACCGAGGCCAGCACCAGCGCCGCGGCGACACCCCCGAGGACCAGGCACGCCCTCGCCACGCCCCGGCCGAGCTCGGCCTCGGGCACGAACACCTCGATCACCGCGATCCGCGCGTCGGCGACCGCGACCGGCCGCAGCAGGACGGATCCGCCCGGCACCGCCACCACCGAGGAACTACCGGCACCCGCCACCGCGGCCAGCTCCGCCGCCCCGGCCCGCGACCGCCCGACGGCAACCAGCGCCGAAGGCTGGGCGGGTGCCGGCACGTGCACCGCGACCAGTCCTTCCGCCCCGCCGCGCGTGCTGGCGAGGGCCCGGCCCAGCGCCGCCTGGTCAGTGGTGATCGCCAGCGCCGGCCCGAGCTCGGCGGCCTGGCGCTCGGCGTCGGTGAACGCCCGGTCGTGCGCCGTCCGCTGGACCGTCAGCACCAGCGGGACGAGGAAGGCCAGCGCCACCATCGTGGTCACCGCGATCGACACCTTGGCGAGCGCCCACCTCATCGCGCTCTCACCCGTGCCCTCACCGTGCCCTCATCTCGCCCTCGCCTGGCCATTGCCGAGCCCGCATCGTGCCGTCGGCCGACTCACGGCCGAGGCGCCTCGAGCTTGACCCCGACGCCACGCACCGTGTGGAGGTACTTCGGCCGGGCGGCGGTCTCCCCGAGCTTGCGGCGCAGCCACGACAGATGGACGTCGATCGTCTGGTCGCCGCCGTACGCCTGCTGCCACACGGCGGCCAGCAGCTCCCGGCGCGGCACCACGTCGCCGGGGCGGGCGGCCAGGTAGGCCAGCAGGTCGAACTCGCGCCGGGTGAGGTCGAGATCCCGCCCGTCAAGCACCGCCGTGCGTTGCCGGGGGTCGACCACCAGCTCACCCACCCGGAACGCCGGTACCCGGCCGGTGGCGGCGGCCGGACTCGTGCGGCGCAGCACGGCGGTGACGCGCGCGTCGAGATGCTCCGGCGAGAACGGTTTCACCAGGTAGTCGTCGGCACCGCTGCGCAGCAGCCGGACCATCGCCGGCTCGTCCCCGCGGGCCGTCGCGACCACCACCGGGACGTCGCTGACGCCGCGCAGCATCCGCAGTGCGGCCGCGCCGTCCAGATCGGGCAGGCCCAGGTCGAGCACGACGAGGTCGCAGCCGACCTGCGTCACCTCGCGCAGCGCGTCGAGCGCCGCGCCGACGCTGCGCACCGCGTGCCCGGCGCTGGACAGGTGCCGCACCAGCGCGGCACGCACGTACGGGTCGTCCTCGACAACCAGGATCGTCGCCACGCCCGGCTACCCGGTCGCCTGCGGAGTCATCGGCGTGGCTCCTCTCGGGCGGCGGCGGTACGACGTGTCGGTAGCTGACGACGTGTCGGTAGCTGACGATGCGTCGATACCTGAACAGGGCGAATGTGGCAATATCGCACCGCTATGGCTTGGACTCTGCTCCGCCTGGCCGCCTGGGTGGTCGCGACCGCGCTGGCCGTCACCCTGTCCTGGTTCGCCGTCAACGGGGTACTCGCGGGCGACACCTTCGCCACGCCGTCGTCAGCCGTCGCCATCGACCCGCCGGACGTCCCGCCGCTCCCGTCGGTCAACCCGCCCCCGGGGCTGTCGCCGTCCGCGACGGTGGCGCAGTCCGGGACGGCGGTGCCCGCTGGGACGGCGGTGCCGTCGGCGACGTCCACCCTGTCGTCGACCGCGCTGCCCAGCGCATCCGCCCCGCCGACGCCGCGACCGCGGGCAACGGCCCTCCCGGCCCCGGCCGCAGCGTCGCCGTCAACCGGCCCCGTGGCCGCGCCGCCGCCCGCGGCCCCCGCACCGGCCGGCACCGCCACAGCCACCGCGCAGAGCTACCAGCTTGACGGCGGACGAGTGGTGATCGAGACCACCGACGTCTCGGCCCGCCTGGTGTCCGCGACGCCGGACGTCGGCTGGAAGGTGCAGGCGTGGCAGGCCGAGGGATGGCTGCGGGTCGACTTCAGCCGCGACGGCAGGACGTCCTCGTGCTTCGTCACCTGGAACGGACATCCACCCAGCGTCCAGATCACCTGAACCCCGGCCTGGCCCGCGGCGCGGGGTGCCGCGGGCCAGGCCGGGCGGATGATCAGCCGACGGTCGGCACGGTGCCGCCGTCGACGGTGTGCTCGGCGCCGGTGATGGCGGCCGCACGGTCGGACACGAGGAAGGCAACGAGTTCGGCGACCTCGGTGGGCTGCGCGGGGCGGCCGAGTGGGATGCCGCCGAGGGAATCCATGACCTGCTCCAGCGCCTGCCCGCGGGAGATGGCCTGGCTCGCTGCGATGCGATCGATCAGACCGTCGGCGCCGGCGGTCTGGATGAAGCCGGGGGACACGACGTTCACCCGAACGCCACGCGGACCGACCTCGTTGGCCAGGCCCTTGCTGTAGGTGGTGAGCGCGGCCTTGGCCGCCGCGTAGCCGAGGGTCGCCTCGTACAGGGGCATTCGCCGTTGGATGGACGACACGTGCACCACCGCCCCGCCGCCGGCGTCGATCATCGCCGGCAGCAGGGCACGATCCAGCCGGACGGCGGCGAGCAGGTTGAGACGCAGCTCGTGGTCCCGGTGCTGGTCGGTGAGGGCGGCGAAACCACCAGGTGGGGCCTGTGATCCGCCGAGGGTGTGCACGACGATGTCCAGCGTGCCGAACCGGTTCCGCACCTGGTCGACGACGGCGGCGACGCCCTCGGCGGTGGTGAGGTCGGCGGGGATGAACAGGTCCGGCCCGGCCTGGCCGGACGGGCGGGTGCGGGCGGTGGCCAGCACGATCGCGCCGGCCTCGCGGAGCCGGTCGGCGATGGCGGCGCCGGTGCCCCTGCTGGCTCCGGTGACCAGCGCGCGGCGGCCGTCGAGCCGGTCACTGATGGTCATGGCGGCCCACCCTGCTCCGATCTGCTCCGATCTGATTCGTCATGCGGCCACCGTCGAGCAGATCCCGTCCGCCCAGGTGATCCACCGGCTGCGGGAGCTGGACATGCCGCTGGCCGACGTCGCCCGGATCCTCGCCAACGAGGACCCGGGCGCGCGGGCCGAGCTGGTCGCCGGACATCTCCAGCGGCTGGAGGCCGAGCTCGACCGCACCCGGGCCGCCGTCGCCTCACTGCGCCAGCTGCTGCGGCCGGACGTCGCGGAGCTGGCGGTACGGCTGCGTTCCGTCCCGGCCCGGACCGTAGCCGCGATCAGCGGCACCGTCGACCACGACGATGTCCTGGCGTGGTACGCCGAGGCGATGACCGAGCTCGACGCGGCCCTGGCCGGGCGCGAACGGCTCGGCCCGCCCGGCGGCTGCTTCGACAACGAGCTGTCCACCGCCGGCCGTGGCACGGTTCTGGTCTACCGGCCGTCCGCCGACCCACCGGCGCGGGGCCGCGTCACCCCGCGGACCCTGCCGGCCGTCGAGCTGGCCACCGCCGTCCACCACGGCGCCCACGACGACATCGACGTCACCTACGGTCGGCTCGGCGCCTGGGTGGTCGACCACGCCCTCGCCGTCGACGGCCCCGTCCACGAGACCTACCTGACCGGCCCACGCGACGATCCCGCGCCGCGGTCCTGGCGCACCGAGATCGGCTGGCCCATCTTCCGCCTCACGCCGTCCTGACCACGACGGGATGTCCGCCCGCGGCCCGGGCCGGTCAGATCCCGGTCTGCTCAGGCCCCGTCGGCGGCGGTCTGGTCCGCTGCCGACCCGTCCGCCGGGTCAGCGTCCGGCAACGAGTAGGGGATGTACGGCGGGTCGCCCATGGGGTACGCGCCCGTCATGGTGGCTGAGGCGCTTCCGGTCTTGTCCAGAGTTACTGTTGCCTCGCCGGGCCGGAATCCGTGCCAGATGCGCACTGTTCCGGACGGTGGTGTTCCGCGGAACACCAGACCCCCGCGGACTGCGGTCACCACGAACCATGATTGATCCTGGTGTTCCGTGGAACACCAGAAAGGAGCGGGGCTTACAAGGTGGCGATCTGGCCCAGGCCGACAAACGGCAGCGCGACATACCCGTCCGCGGGAATTCCCTGGTCGTGGACGTACTGTTCGAGTGCGTCGAGGTCGACGAACGGTGCCATCACCCCCGCGCCGGGTACCACCAGCGCCCACACCTCCGACGGGATGATCGAACCCCGGATGTTCACCAGCCGTGCCAGCCCGGCCTCGATAGCCGCCGTCATCACACTCGGGCTCACCGTCGCCCCCCGTTCCCGTTGTCGCGCTCGGGCCCCCGTTGTCGTGTTCCGGCCCTCGTCGTCTCTACGGTCATGGTGTGTCGGATCCCCCTGGACTAGTTAGCCCGTAGGGTTCCCCCCGAACGCGGGGCTGCGCGGGATCGCTTTCAGTCCAGGCAGAACTCGTTGCCCTCGGGGTCGGTCATCACGATGTGGCCGGCGCCCATTGGGGGAACGGGTTCGTGGCGGCTTACCCGCTTGGCGCCGAGCGCGACGAGCCGGTCGCACTCGGCCTCCAGCGCCGCCATCCGCTCGTCGCCCTGTAGCCCGGGAGCCGCCCGGACGTCGAGGTGGACGCGGTTCTTGGCGGTCTTGTCCTCCGGCACCTGTTGGAAGAACAGCCGTGGGCCGTGCCCGTCCGGATCCTCGATGGCCGATCTCGTGTTGCGCTGCTCCGGCGGGACGCCGGCCCGCGTGAGGAAGTCGTCCCAGGCGGCCAGCGGGTCGGCGCCCTCGGGCAGGTCGACGCCGGGCGGGCCGGGGTGGACGTAGCCCAGCGCGTCGCGCCAGAAGGACGACAGCGCGCGCGGGTCGTGGGCGTCGAAGGTGACCTGGATGTGGCGGCTCATCGGGCTGCTCCTCTGCTGGCGGGTGGGTGACGACACGGCCTTCCGCCGCCGACATCGTCCCGCACGCGGCTGTGATCGCCCCCGCACACACCCGGCGCCCGTCGGGCTGCCCGGCCCGTCGGTCGGCACGGTGGCTTGAGTCGTTGGCCAGCGGGCAAGCCCGATGGCATGGGAGACGTGACCAACGAACCGGACCCGCGTCTACTCGGTACCTACCTGAACGACCATTTGGCCGGTGCCGGCGCGGGGGTCGATCTCGCGTCCCGGATCGCGCGGGTGCACCAGGGCACTCCCTCCGGCCCCGCGCTCGCGCACGTGGCCGCTGAGATAGCGCGGGATCGGACGGCGCTGCTGCAGATCATGAAGGATCTGGGAGTGCCGCGGCGGCGCACCAAGGCTTTGCTCGGGCGGCTCGCGGAGAAGGTGGGCCGGCTCAAGCTGAACAACCGGCTGCTGCGGCGGTCGCCGATGAGCTCCGTGGTCGAGCTGGAGACGCTGTGGCTCGGTGTGAACGGCAAGTCGCGGCTGTGGCGCTCGTTGGGGGCTGTCGCGGCGGGTGACAACGGGCTCAGCCCGCAACTCCTCGATCACCTGCTCGACCGGGCCCGGCAGCAGGCTGACGATCTCGAGGACCTCCGGATGCAGGCGGTCGAAGAGGTGTTCGGCGCACTGTCCCACCGCATGTGATCGTTCTACCGTGTAGGGCCGTCCCACCACTCGTCCCCGGCTGGTCTCCCGCCTCCCCGGCGGGGCGTTGCTGGTCGCGATCCCCGGTGTGGGTCGCATGGTCCAACTGCGCCGGGTGGCACGCCGTCACCGAAAGGCCGAGAACATCCCGCCGCCACCGTGACCGACGACGAGCGAGAGTTCGGCACGCGGGCCGCCTGGTCGCGGAAGGTGACGCGCGGGTGTAGCGTTTCGAGCGAGCGAGCGCGCCGGCACCGGCGTGAGGCATCGGTCTGAAAATCGCACCGAGCAAGCTCTCTTCTTGTTCCGTGCTCCCGGCGAGGTCAGCGTCACACCCGAAAATCGGCAATCGGGAGAAAGTAGTGTGACCGTCGGAAGAATCCTGTTGGATGCCGCGGCGTCGTTGACCACGCCACTGCTGCCCGATGATTACCTCGGACTGATTGATCCGCTCTGGTCGCGGCGCGGGTTGCGGGGGCGGGTCGAGGCTGTCCGGCGGGAGGCCGCCGGCGTCGCCACGCTGGTGATCCGTCCCGGCGCGGGCTGGAACGAGCATCGCGCGGGTCAGTACGTCCGGATCGGCGTGAATGTCGACGGCGTGTGGCACTGGCGCCCCTACTCGGTGTCCTCGGCCCCGAGGGATCCCGGCGGTGTCATCTCGATCACGGTCAAGGCCCTCCCGGACGGGAAGCTGTCCGGTCGTCTCGTGGAAGGGGTCCCGCCCGGCGCGATCGTGCGCCTGGAGAAACCACGGGGGTGTTTCGTGCTGCCGCAGGTGCTTCCGCCGCGGCTGCTGTTCGTGACCGCTGGCAGCGGCATCACGCCGGTGATGTCGATGCTGCGCGGCCTTGCGCAGGGTGGCGAGATGCCGGACGCGGTCGTCGTGCATTCGGCGCCGACGCGGGACGATGTCATCTTCGGCACCGAGCTACGAGAGCTCGCGGCCCGGTTCCCCACCCTTCGGCTTCACGAGCACCACACCAGGGTGCCCGGCGGGCCCGCCCGGCGTCTCACCATGGCGGCGCTGCCCGCGATCTGCCCGGACTGGGCGGAACGGCCGGCCTGGGTCTGCGGACCCCCAGGGATGCTCGCGGACGCCGAGGCCTGGTGGCGTCGGGCGGGGATCGCGGACCACCTGAGGGTGGAGCGGTTCCGTCCCGCCGAAGCGCCCGGTGGCGGGACCGGAGGGCGGGTCCGGTTCGCCAGGAGTGGCCGGCAGGCTCAGGCTGGCGGCAACACATCGCTGCTGGCGGTGGGTGAGGACGCCGGCGTTCTCATGCCGAGCGGCTGTCGCATGGGTATCTGCCACAGCTGTCTGGCCCAGCTCACCTCGGGCCGGGTGCGGGACCTGCGCACCGGGCGGGAGCACGGTGCGCAGGGCGAACTCGTCCAGACCTGCGTGTCGGGCGCGGCCGGCGACGTCGAGATCGACCTTTGAAGGGGTGGGCAATGGCCAGGCGGACGGCACTCACCGCAGCCGAGGCCGACGAGTTCGGCCGCGCGCTCGACCAGCTCCGGGAGGAGGTTCTCGCCGGCCGAGGGGAAGGCGATGCCCGGTACATCCGCAGGGTGATCGCCGTTCAGCGGGGCCTGGAGATGGGTGGGCGGGTGGTGCTGTTCGCGTCTCTGCTGCCACCGGCATGGCTGGCGGGCACGACGATGCTCGCGACCGCCAAGATCCTGGAGAACATGGAGATCGGGCACAACGTCCTGCACGGCCAGTGGGACTGGATGTGCGATCCCGAGATCCACTCGGCCACCTGGGAATGGGACTCGGCGTCACCCGCCGCGCAGTGGAAACACTCGCACAACTACGTGCACCACACCTACACGAACATCCTCGGCAAGGACCGGGACATCGGATACAGCCTGCTGCGCGTCAAGTCGGAGCAGCGCTGGCACCCCGCGTACCTCGCCCAGCCGCTCTATAATCTCGCGCTCGCGGCGGTCTTCGAATGGGGGATCGCCCTGTACGACACCGAGATCGAGCGGGCCTGGCGGGGGGAGAAAAGCTGGGGCCAGACGTGGGCGCAGCTCCAGGTGTCGCTGCGCAAGGCCGGGCGGCAGGCGGTCAAGGATTACGTGGCATTCCCGCTGCTGGCCGGCCCGGCGTTCCTGCCCGTCCTGTTCGCCAACCTCACCGCGAACGTCACCCGCAACGTCTGGGCACACACGATCATCTTCTGCGGTCACTTCCCGGAGGGAGCGGAGGCCTTCACCGAGGAACAGGTCGAGGGGGAGACCCGCGGCGGGTGGTACGCGCGGCAGGTGCTGGGCTCAGCCAACATCGACGGCCCGGCACTCCTGCACCTGATGAGTGGGAACCTGAGTTTCCAGATCGAGCACCACCTGTTCCCCGATCTACCCAGCAACCGGTACGCACAGCTCGCCCCGCAGGTACGCGCCCTCTGCGAACGCTTCGGCCTCCCGTACACCACCGGAGGACTGCTGCGACAGACGGCCAACGTGTGGAAGCGCGTCATCCGGCTCTCGCTCCCCGGACCCGCCCCGGCGGTGGCCGACTCCGCCACGTCGTAGCCGACGCCGGTGCTCGCCGGGGCCGTTCCATGATCCGGTTACGGGGCCGGCGGACGGGCGGGTTCCGTGCGCAGATAAAGGTCGCGCAGCAGGCAGACCTCGGCCAGATGGTGGATCAGCTCGCGGTGGATGTGCAACACCAGATCGGCCATGGGCGCCTCGGGGAAGGGCTCCTTCGCGCCGACCGGGACCCGCAGCCCGGCCTCGCAGAGGCCGCGCACCCCGGCGAGCCAGACGTCGAGCTGGGCGTCGAGCTGGTCGAGCGCGGTGGCCGCGCTGCCCGCGTACTCCCAGGTGTCGTACGACGCCGCCGGCGCGCCGAAGTGCGCCGCGTTGCGTGCGGCGAGCACGCCGACGATGACGTGACCGAGCCGCCAGGCGATCGTGGCGAAGGCCGCGGGGACCGGGTTGGGCCAGGCGAAGTCAATCGTGAAGCGCCCGGCGCCACCCTGCACGGGCGCCGTCGAGGTGCCGCGCGGTCGCACGCTCCAGGCGTCCGGTACCGGCGACCAGAAGTACTCGTCGTCGGTGAGGCCGTTGAGTCGGGGCCGGAGCTGATGGTTTCAGTGGAACTCCCACTACTCGCGCAGCGACCGGTTCCAGTCGAGTTTGTCTGCGTCCATGTCACTCACCCTGACACGCCTTGCGGACAGGATCGGTCCGCGATCCATGTCAGGGTGAGTGACGCGCCGACAGGGAGATCGAGGGGGCGGGAGAGTCAGAGGAGTTCGATGGCGACGTCGTACTCGCCGATGACGACATCCTTCATGATCTCTTTCCTTTCCTCGCCTCGTGTCACGTCCGGGCGGGCTCCGTGTCGGGGTGGTCGCTCTACGCGGTTTCGTGATCTGGCCGGGAAATTCTGAAGGTAATTAAGCTGCGAGTCGGATTGATGTTTCTTGTTTTGATGCGCTGACACGAGTTTCCAGGATCGATTCTGGTCGACGTGGGCCTTCGATCGGGTGGGCCCATGAGGTGGTGCCACCGGAAGGCAACGGTGGCGGTCGGCCCCGGGGGTGGGCGGATTCCTTGCTAGAGTCGGCTCATGGTGCTGGCTGAGCGCTTTCCCGAGGCCGCTGAGGGCTGTTCCGGCAGTCTTGTCGTGACCAGTTCCGGCGGGCGTCGCGGAAGGGAGTTCCGGTGAGCGGGAAGGTCGACTGGCTCGTCTGCAAGGTGGGCTGCATTGAATGCGGCATGATAGAGGACCCTGCGCTGCTGATTATCGGAGTTTATGCGGACGAACAGCAGGCCGTTTCCGTCGCGCGCGACGCCGCCCACACAATCGCACAGCGCTGGGGGATGACCAACCCCGAGGAGCCGTACCGGGTGAACGCGGCCCAGATGCTGGGCTCGGGGATGGGCGCCGGCTGGATGTGGACGCCCGCGGACCACGAGCAGGTCTACGCGGTGCGGGTCTCGTCCTGACCGGCCGGCGGCTCCTCAGCCGGTCTGCGGGCTGAGCCCGACCGCCTCGATGCCGGCGACGGCGACCAGCTCGTCATTGTCCGACGTGTCGCCGGAGACGCCGACCGCGCCCACCAGCTCGCCGTCGGCGGAACGCACGAGCACCCCGCCCGGCACCGGCACCAGGGCGCCGCCGATGGCGGACGTCGCGGCCGCGATGAAGTACGGCTGCTGTTCGGCGCGGGCCATGAGCGCCCGGCTGCCGAGGCCGAGGGCCACCGCGCCGTGCGCCTTGCCGAAGGCGATCTCGAACCGCTTCGTCGACGCGCCGTCCTCGCGCTCGACGGCGACGACGTGGCCGCCCGAGTCCAGCACGACCACGGTGAGCGGCTTGAGGTCGTGCTTACGCCCCGCCTCCCGGGCCGCGGCGACGATCTGCCGGGCCACATCCAGCGGCAGTGCCGTCATGAGCGGACCATCTCCTTGTTCTTCTGGGCGCGCCGGTGCTCGTGCAACAGCGGTTCGGTGTAGCCGTTCGGCTGGTCGGCGCCCTCGAGTAGCAGCGCCCGCGCGGCGGCGAAGGCCAGCTCCTCGAAGGCCGGGGCCATCGGCCGGTACCCCGGCTCGCCGGCGTTCTGCGCGTCGACAAGCGCGGCCATCCGGCGCAGCGACTCCTCGACCTGCTCGCGGGAGACGATGCCGTGCCGCAGCCAGTTGGCCACGTGCTGGGAGGAGATGCGGCAGGTGGCGCGGTCCTCCATCAGGGGTGTGCCGGTCAGGTCGGGCACCTTGGAGCAGCCGATACCGAGCTCGACCCAGCGCACGACGTAGCCGAGCACGCCCTGGACGTTGTTGTCGACCTCGGCGGCGACCTCCTCCGGCGACCAGGCGGCCGCCGGTTCCGCGAGCGGGACGGTGAGCAGCTCCAGCCGGTCGGCCGGGCGGCGGCCGGCCAGCTCGCGCTGCCGGTCCGCCACGGAGACCTCGTGGTAGTGCAGTGCGTGCAACGCCGCGGCGGTGGGCGAGGGCACCCAGGCGCAGGACGCGCCGGCCAGCGGGTGCCCGATCTTCTGCGTCATCATGTCGGCCAGATTGTCCGGCGCGGCCCACATGCCCTTGCCGATCTGCGCCCGCCCGGGGAAACCGAGGGCGAGGCCGGCGTCGACGTTGTTGTCCTCGTAGACGCGGATCCACGTCGCCTCGCGCATGGCGGCCTTGCGGACCATCGGCCCGGCGAGCATCGAGGTGTGGATCTCGTCGCCGGTCCGGTCCAGGAACCCGGTGTTGATGAAGACGACGCGGTCCCGGGCCTCGTACACGCAGCGCCTGAGGTTGACCGAGGTGCGGCGTTCCTCGTCCATGATGCCGAGCTTGATCGTCGCCGGCGGGAGCTGGAGGAGGCGCTCGACGCGGGACATCAGCTCGACGGTGAAGGCGACCTCGTCCGGGCCGTGCATCTTGGGCTTGACCACGTACGCCGAGCCGGTGCGGGAGTTGCCGCCGGCGGTGTCGCCGCGCAGGTCGTGCACGCTGCCCAGGCCGGTGACCAGCGCGTCGAGGATGCCCTCGGGCACCGGCCGGCCGTCGCGGTCGAGCACCGCGTCGGTGGTCATCAGCAGCCCGACCTGGCGGATGAGCAGCATCGACCGGCCGGGCAGGGTGACGGTGCCGCCGTCGGCGGTCGTGTACTCGCGGTCGGCGGCGAGGACCCGGGTGAAGGCGCGGCCGCCCTTGTCCACCTCGGCGGTGAGCCGGCGCTGCATGAGCTGCAGCCAGTTGCGGTAGCCGAGCACCTTGTCCGCGGCGTCGACGGCCGCGACCGAGTCCTCCAGGTCCATGATCGTGGTGACGGCGGCCTCGACGACGACGTCGCTGACGCCCGCGCGGTCGCCCGCCCCGACCGGGTGGTTCCGGTCGACCTGGATCTCGATGTGCAGCCCGTGATGGGTCAGCAGGACGGCCGTCGGCTCGTCGCCCTCGCCGCGGAAGCCGACGAACAGCGCGGGGTCGGCCAGCCGGACGGCGGCCCCGTCGATGGTGACGACGAGCCCGTCGGCGTCGACCGCGTACCGGGTCGCGTCCGCGTGCGAGCCGCTGGCCAGCGGGAAGCTCCGGTCGAGGATCTCCCGGACCCGGGCGATGACCGCGGCGCCGCGGGTCGGGTTGTAGCCGCCGGCGCGCTCCTTGCCGTCCGTCTCGTCGATGACGTCGCTGCCGTACAGGGCGTCGTAGAGCGAGCCCCACCGGGCGTTGGCGGCGTTGACCGCGTACCGCGCGTTGAGCAGCGGCACCACCAGCTGCGGGCCGGCCTGGGTCGCGATCTCGTCGTCCACGCCGTCGGTGGTGATGGTGAACGGCGCGGGCTCGTCGAGCAGGTAGCCGATGGAGGTCAGGAACTCGGCGTAGTCGCTCTGCGCCGGCCGGCCCGGCGTGCGCCGGTGGTAGTCGTCCACAGCCTGCTGGAGCTCGTCGCGCCGCGCGAGCAGCTCCCGGTTGCGCGGGGTCAGCTCGTTGATGATCTCCGCGGCGCCGGCCCAGAACGCGGCCTGGTCGACACCCGACCCGGGCAGCGCCTCCTCGGCGACGAACTGGTGCAGCTCGCTGGCGACGCGCAGTCCGACGACGTCGATGTAGTCAGGCACTAGCCCATCCCGAATTTCGTATGGTGGAATAGCCTTTTCGCTCATCGGACGCTACCGAGGGATGTTGGACGGTGTCAACACAGGCCGCGTCACCGCAGGGTGCGGCAACACAGGCCGCGGCAACACAGGTCGCGTCGCCGGAGGTCGCCTCGCCGGAGGCCGGCCCGCCAGAGGTCGCCTCGTCACAGGGGCCGGCCGTGCCCGGGGTGCAGTCGGTGCACCGCGCGTTGGACCTGCTCGAGATCCTCGCGGCGGCCGGCGGCCGGCTTCCCATGGCCGAGCTCGCGGCGCGCGCGCAGCTGCCGACGCCGACCGTGCACCGGCTGCTGCGCACCATGGTCGAGCGCGGGTACCTGCGGCAGCTGCCCGACCGCAGCTACGCGCTCGGCTTCCGGCTCGTTCCGCTGGGCGCCCGCGCGAACGCGATGGTCGGCGCCAACGCGTCCGGCGTGCTGCACGACCTCGTCGCCGAGCTGGGCGAGACGGCCAACCTGGCCGTGCTCTCCGGCGACCAGGCCGAGTACGTCGCCCAGGCGCCGTCGCGGTACGCGATGCGCATGTTCACCGAGGTCGGGCGGCGGGTCGACCTGCACTCGACCGGCGTGGGCAAGGTGCTGCTCGCACAGCTGGACGACGACGAGGCGCTCGGGATCATCCGCAGCCGCGGGCTGCCGCGGTACACGGCGCACACGGTGGGCACCGAGACGGCGCTGCGCGCGGAGCTGCGCCGCATCCGCGAGCGGGGTTTCGCGCTCGACGAGCAGGAGCAGGAGATCGGCGTGCGCTGCGTGGCCATCGCCCTCGACCCGGCGAGCGCGCCGGGGGTCGCGGTCTCGGTGTCCGGGCCGACGGCGCGGATGACCGACGAGCTGGTCGAGCGCGCGGTCGGGCTGCTGCGGGCGGCGGCGTCCCGGCTGGCCGGAGACCTGCGGGACTGACCCCCACTTCTTGACAGTGGGCCCACAGCGCTGTTCGTATCACGGAATAACTTTTCCATAAACTGGAAGATGCTGATGACCTCGCCGCTCGCCGCCAGCCCGCCCGCGTTGGCCCCGCTCATCGCCGACCTGCCGCCCGACTCGGTGATCGTCGACCCCGACCGGATGGCCGGCTACCGGTGGGACCGCGCCAATGATCCGAACGCCGGGATGCCCCTGGCCGTCGTGCGCGTGACCAGCACCTCCGACGTCCGGGCGGTGCTGCGCTTCGCGAGCGAGCACCGCATCCCGGCAGTGCCGCGCGGCGCCGGGACCGGCCTGTCCGGCGGCTCGTCGGCGGTCGACGGCTGCATCGTGGTCTCCACCGAGCGGATGCGGGAGATCGACGTCGACCCGACCACCCGCACGGTGCGGGTGCAGCCGGGTGCGCTGAACGCCGAGGTGAAGGCCGCCGCCGCGGCACACGGGCTGTGGTATCCACCGGACCCGTCCTCGTTCGAGATCTGCTCGATCGGCGGCAACCTCGCCACCAACGCCGGTGGCCTGTGCTGCGTGAAGTACGGGGTCACCACGGACTACGTGCTGGCGCTGACCGTCGTGCTCGCCGACGGGACGGTCGTCCAGCTCGGCGGCCCGCGGCTCAAGGACGTCGCCGGCCTCTCGCTGACCAAGCTGTTCGTCGGCAGCGAGGGCACGCTCGGGATCATCACCGAGGCGGTGCTCCGGCTGATCCCCGCGCAGCGGCCACCGGCGACCGTGGTCGCCACGTTCGGCTCCCTCGACCACGCCACCGCGACCGTCCTCGACATCACGCGGCGGATGCGCCCGTCCATGCTGGAGCTCATGGACCGGGCGTCGATCAACGCCGTCGAGGACGTCACCTCGATGGGGCTGGACCGCGCGGCCGAGGCGATGCTCCTGATCCAGTCGGACGAGCCGGGCGCCACCGCCGCGGCCGAGGTCGCCGAGATCGAGGCGCTGTGCGGCGCCAACGCGGCGCGGGAGGTCTTCGCCACCGACGATCCCGAGGTCGGCGACCAGTTCGTCGTCGCGCGCCGCATGGTGATCCCCGCGGTGGAGCGCCGCGGCTCGCTGCTGCTCGAGGACGTCGGTGTGCCGCTGCCCGCGCTCGGTGGGCTGGTGCGCGGCATCGCCGACATCGCCGACCAGCGGCAGGTCGAGATCGCGGTGATCGCGCACGCCGGCGACGGCAACACGCACCCGTTGATCATCACCGACCGCACCGACCCCGAGCAGACGGCTCGGGCCGAGACGGCCTACGGCGAGGTCATGGACCTGGCCATCGCGCTCGGCGGCACCATCACCGGCGAGCACGGGGTGGGCCGCCTGAAGAAGCCGTGGCTGCCCGGCTACCTCGGCCCGGACGTCCTGCGGCTGAACCAGCGCATCAAGGACGCCCTCGACCCGCTCGGCATCCTCAACCCGGGCGCGATGCTCTGAGCTCCGCACCGTCGGGTTGCCTCTACTGGCAGTCCGTGAGGCCCAGCGCGGCCACGAGGGCCGCGGTCAGGGGGGCGCGCAGCTCGTCGACCGACACCGCGGACAGCCGGGTCAGCGTCCCGGCGTCCCGGGCGACGCCGACCCCGAACAGCACGGCGACAGCCAGCTCGGCGGCCAGCTGCGGGTCGGGGCCGTCGGCCGCGCCGCGCAGCGGCTCGAGCACGGTGTCGAGCCGCTCGCGGGTCGCCTGGCGCGCGGCGTCGTCGACCTCCCGGCGGAAGACGTTCTGGGCGGCGGCGCTCACGCCGGTCGACGTCCACTTGTCGAACGCCCGGTCCACCATCCCGTGCACTGTCGCCAGCGGGCTCGCTGCCGGCTCGTCCGGAGGACCGGCGACCGCCCCGGCCACGGCCGCCCCGTCGTCCACGGCCCCGTCGTCCCCGGATGTGGCCGGCACCGGTGCGTGCGGGGCGGCCGGTGGGCCGTCCGCACTCGGAGCGGACTGTTCGATGAGCGGGTCGGCGGCGAGAACGGCCTGGTAGAGGCCCTCCTTGCCGCCGAAGTAGCGAGCGATGAGCGCCGGGTCGACGCCGGCGCGGTCGCCGACCGACCGGATCGCCGTCCCCGCGTAGCCGCGCTCGGCGAACAGGTCGGCCGCCGCGGCCAGCAGCGCCTGGCGGCTGCGCGCGGCGTCGCGCCGCCGAGTGGTGTTCATGACCGGACATCCTCCGCCATGATGAGTCCCGCGGCGGTGGAGCCCGCCGATTCCTCCTCCATCGTCTCCAGTTCCGTCCGGCGCGCCGCCCCCATCGGGCGGGTCGCCGCGGACGGGGTGCCGGGCAGGGCCAGTGCCGCGAGCGCGGCCAGCGCGCAGACCCCGCCGGCCACGACGAACGCCATCGTGTACCCGCTGTTGGTCGGCTCGACCGAACCGGCCGGTGTGTGGGCGGCGAGCAGCGCCGCGCCGAGCGCGCTTCCCACCGAGCCGCCAGCCGTGCGCAGCACCTGGTTGAAGCTGGTCGCGCTGCCCGTCTCGTGCGGCGGGACGGCTCCCATGATCAGGGCGGGCATCGCGGCGAAGGCCAGTCCGATGCCGACCCCGAACAGGAACGTGGCCGCGCCCAGCTCGACGAGGTGGTCGTGGCTGACGGCCAGGCCGAACAGGGCGAGGGCGACCGCCATCAGGCCGCACAACAGCAGGCCCCGCCCACCGCCGGTGCGCGGCCCCAGCCAGCGCGACCACCGGCTGGCCAGCACCGTCCCGGCCGACAGGGGCAGGATCACCAGGCCGAGCACGGCCGGTGACGCGCCGAAGCCGTAGCCGGTCGAGGTCGGGGCCTGCGCCAGCCGGTTGATCAACGTCATCGCGTTGAACATGCCGAAGCCGGCCAGCGCCGCGCACACGTCGGCGATGAGCACCGGCCGCGCCGCCAGGTACTTCAGATCTATCAGCGGGTTGTCCGTCCGCAGCTCGACCAGGGCCCAGGCCACCCCGCAGCCGATGCCACCCACGAGCAGCGCGATGACCGCCGGTGACAGCCAGCCCCACGACTCGCCCTCGCTCAGCGCGAGCAGCACCGGGCTCAGCGCCGCGGCGAACAGCACCGCGCCCCGCAGGTCGACCCGCCCACGGGCGGTCCGCGCGCTCGCCCGGCCCGGGACGACCACGAGCACGGCCGCCATCGCGGCGGCCGCCAGCGCGGCGGCGACCCAGAAGCCGGCGTGGTAGTCGAACGTGTCCGCGAGCAGCCCGCTCAGTGGGTAGCCCAGGCCGGCGCCGGTCGCGACCGTGATGGACAGGGCGGCGACCCCCGGAACCAGTTTGTGCGGGGGCAGCAGGTCACGCGCCAGCGCCAGCGCCAGTGGCATCAGGCCCATCCCGACGCCCATCAGGCCCCGCCCGACCAGCAGCTGCGCGAAGCCGTTGGCGGTGGCGGAGAGGACGGAACCGACCGCGACGGCGCCCAGGCCGGCGAGCATCACGGTCCGCCGGTGCGGCCCGTCGCCGAGACGTCCGATCAGCGGAGTGGACGCGGCGCCGGTCAGCAGCGTGAGGGTGAGCAGCCACTGGGCGCTGTCCAGCGAGACGTGCTGGGCGGCCGCGATCGTCGGGATCAGCGGTGTGCCCAGCGTCCCGATGACGGCGATCACGAGCCCGCAGTAGACGAGCACGCCCAGCAACATGCCCGGGCGGGGGTGCGGCCCCCCTCCGCCGGACGGCCGAGCCACCGCGGTGGGGCCCGGCGGCTTCGGCTCCGCGACTTCGTCCGCCGCCTCGTCCGCCGCTTCGTCAGCGGACGTCCTCGACCGGATGATGTCTCGTTCCGCGCGCACGTGGTGCCCCCAGTCTGGTCATCGCTTGATGTCATCATAAGAAGACATCGAACGAAGACAAGACCTGGCGCAACCTGTACCCGCAGGTCACGCTCGGTGTGAACATCGTCGGGGACGGGGGTGGCGCTGGGTGCGATGTTGTGGATCCCGCTCAACGGCGGAAGCGGACGAGATTGCCGCCTGCCGCCTGCCGCCTGCCGCAGGCGTGGCCGGCAGGCGGCGTCCTGTGTGTGGGCGTGGGTGTGGCGACCGTTTTCGCTTACCCGCAGACCCTGACGGACCGCGGGGGAACCCAGTGCCGCTGTCCGTTCTCCCAGACCCAGTGGCCATCCACATGACGCCAGTAACACCCGTACGCGGCGCCGGTGACATGGGCAGGCGGAGCGGCCTGTGCGGGAACCGCGAACAGAACCGAGCCCACCGCGGCGGCGGCGATCAGCGGCGGGCATTTCGAAATCTTCCGGCGCGCCATGTCTGCTCCCCCCGGTGCATTGCATACGAGCCGTCGAGGAAGTTCCGGCCTGACTGCACGCGAGGCATACCCGTCGCCTCCGCGAGACAACCGTGTTTCGCGCGGACCCACCAGATGATCGAAAATCATTCGTGTACGAATGGGTCGATCAATGGAAATCCATGCAGTAGACAATCGACCTGGTTGTTCATAGCCTGCGCATAGATTCCGCACGGGTTGCGCACAGGTACCCCCGAAATGCTCGCGGGCGTGCAGAATCAGACACCGGCCGAAGGCGCCCGGCGATGACATCCGTGGGCCGGCTGGCTGCGCGTCGTCGGCCACTGGTCGCGCTGGCCGTCGTGATCGTGGTGGCCGTCGCCGCGGGGATCACCATCCATGTGGTCGGCCGCGGTGGATCCTCGGACGCGGCGGCGACTGTCATCTCCCGGACCGTTACCGCGGAGATCGGGACGATCAAGCAGTCCATCTCCACCACCGGCACGATCGCACCGGCCACTCAGGCTGACCTGACCTTCCCGGCTTCGGGCAAGGTCACCGGCGTCCTGGTGAGCGAGGGCGACACGGTGACCACCGGGCAGCAACTCGCGACCATCGACTCGGCGTCGCTGGCGGCGAGCCTCGCCCAGGCCAAGCTGACGTTGGCCAACGGCCAGGAGAAGCTGGCCTCCGACCAGACGGCGGGGGCGTCCAGCGAGCAGCTCGCCGCCGATCAGGCGTCGGTCACGACCGCCACCGACGGGGTCACCGCGGCGCAGACGGCGCTGGCCGGGGCGACCATGACGTCACCGGTCAACGGAGTCGTGGTGAGCGTCTCGCTCGTGGTGGGTCAGCAGGTGTCGGGATCGTCCAGCGGGAGCGGCTCCGGATCCTCCGGCGGCGGGTCCGGCGCCTCGGCCGGTGGGATGGGTGCCTCCGGCGGGACGTCCGCCGGCTCGGGAGCGACGTCCACCGCGTCCACCTCGTCGTCGGGTGGGCAGATCACGGTTATCAGCACCGATTCGTGGATCGTCAACGCCAGCGTCGACTCCAACAGCGTCGGCCTGATCGCGAAGGGCAACCAGGCGACGATCGTGCCGGGCTCGGGCACCGCGACCGGCGTCGGGGGCTCCGGAGGTGCGGGCGGCACGATCTACGGGACGGTGTCCTCGGTCGGCCTGATCGCATCCAGTTCCGGGCAGACGGCGAGTTTCCCGGTAGTGATCAAGGTTACCGGCAGTCCCGGCGGGCTGCACGCCGGTGACACCGCGACCGTGGCGCTGATCTACAAGCAGCTGAGCAACGTCCTGGTGCTCCCGACGGCGGCCATCAGCCAGGAGAACGGGAAGTCCGTCGTCCGTGTCGTGTCGGGCACGACGACGACAACCCGGGCGGTGACGACCGGGGTCTCCGGTGGCGGCTCCACCGAGATCGTCTCCGGTCTGTCGGAAGGCGACCAGGTGCTCGTCGAGGTGGCGGGCGGCGCGGCCGGTCCGGGTGGATCCGGCGGGGGCACGGGGAGCAGAACCGGCGGCCAGGGCTACGGCGGTGGCGGGTTCCCGGCCGGTGGGTTTCCGAGCGGTGGCGGGTTCCCGGGCAGCGGTGGTAACTGACATGGCCAGGAGACCGCCCGAACGGGAACCCGCCGCCACGTCATCCCGGTCGCCCGCGACAGTGTCGCCACCGGAACCCCCGACCACTCCGGTCACGCGGCCCCGACCGAGCGCCGGTGCCGGTTCGGACTCGGGTGCTCCGGTCATCGAGCTGGACCAGGTGGCCAAGTCCTACCGCGCCGGAACGCTGGACGTCGCCGCGCTGCGCGGCGTCTCGGCCCGCATCGCCGAGGGCGAGTACGTCGCCATCGTCGGGCCGTCCGGCTCGGGGAAGTCGACGTTGATGCACATCATCGGCTGCCTCGACGTGCTCACCGCGGGGACCTACCGGCTCTCCGGCGAGGACGTGGGCGCGATGACCGAGGTCGAGCTGGCCGAGATCCGCAACCGTCGGATCGGGTTCGTGTTCCAGCAGTTCAACCTGCTGCCGTCGCTGTCCGCGTGGCGCAATGTCGAACTGCCGCTCGTCTACCGCGGGGAGCGGCGGGAGCTCCGCAGGCACCGGGCCGTCGCCGCGCTCGACCGGGTCGGTCTCGCGGACCGGATCGAGCACCGCCCGGGTGAGCTCTCCGGCGGCCAGCAGCAGCGGGTCGCGGTCGCCCGCGCGCTGGTCGGCGACCCGTCCCTCATCCTCGCCGACGAGCCCACCGGCAACCTGGACTCGACGGCGACCAGGGATGTGCTCAACCTCTTCGACGAGCTGCACGAGCAGGGCCGGACGATCGTCCTGATCACTCACGAGCAGGAGGTGGCCGACCGGGCCCGCCGGGTCGTGCGGATCCGGGACGGGCTGATCGAGTCCGACACCGCGGCCGGCTCACCGGCTCTCTTGGCCCCCGCGGCGGCCGAGGCGGCGACCCGCTGATGGGATGGCTCGAGACATTCCGTACCGGAGTGGACGCGATCCGTACCCACCGGCTGCGTTCCGGTCTGACGGTGCTCGGCATCCTGATCGGGATCGCCGCCGTGGTACTCACAGTGGGCCTCGGCGTGGGCGCCCAGGACAGGGTCGGATCGCAGATCAGCTCGCTGGGAAGCAACCTGCTGATCGTCTCGCCGGGCAGTTCGACCAGCTCCACCGGTGTGCGCGGCGGGTTCGGCTCCGCGTCGACGCTCACGGTCGCCGATGCTGCCGCGTTGGCCTCGAAGACCTCCGCGCCCGACATCGAGGGGGTCGCCCCGGTCAAACAGAGCTCGATGTCGGTGCTGAACGGTTCGGTGAACTGGACGACGACCGTGGTCGGCACGACCCCGTCCTGGCTGTCCGTCCGTAACCGCTCCATCAGCGCGGGCCGTTTCATCACCACGACGGACGACGCGCAGTCCGCGGCGGTCACCGCCTCGCCGCGGACACGGCCACCGAGCTGTTCGGCCGGCGCAGCCCGGTCGGTCAGAGCGTGACGATCAACAACATCCCGTTCACGGTCGTCGGAGTGCTCGTCTCGGCCGGCTCGGACAGTTCGAACAACCTCGACGACCAGGCGATCGTGCCGATGTCCACCGGGGCGAGCCGCCTGTTCGGCGGGACGACGCGCACCTCGGTCTCCTCGATCTACATCAGGGGGTATTCGGCGTCCACCCTGTCGGCGGCCTACCAGGAGGCGACGAGTCTGCTCCTGAACCAGCACGGCATCACGGACTCGTCCAGCGCGGACTTCACGATCACCACCCAGGAGTCCCTGCTGAGCACGGCGACGTCCGTGAGTCGGACGCTCACCGCCCTGCTGGCCGGGATCGCGGCGCTGTCCCTGCTGGTGGGTGGGATCGGCGTCATGAACATCATGCTTGTCTCCGTGACCGAGCGCACCCGCGAGATCGGGCTGCGCAAGGCGCTGGGCGCGCCGCCCGCGGCGATCCGGCGGCAGTTCCTCATCGAGGCGTCGTTGCTCAGCCTCGCCGGAGGAGCGATCGGCGCGCTGCTGGGCATCAGCGGCGCACTGGTGCTGCCCCAGTTCATCGACAACCCGGTGGCGATCGTCTGGTGGGCTGTGCTCGGCTCGTTGGCCGTCGCGGTCGCGATCGGCGTCGCCTTCGGCGTGTACCCCGCCAGCCGGGCCGCCCGGCTGGCCCCCATCGACGCGCTCCGCAGCGACTAGCCCCCATGACGAGGACAGACACCATGACTGGCCAGGTTCCGTTTTCCGTGCCGCCGGTCGGCGGCCGTCCCGCGCGGCGCTCCGCGGCCGTCGTGGCCGCCTCCGCTGCTGTACTGGTCGCCGTGCTGGCCGGCTGCGGCGGTTCCTCCGGGACGTCCACGGCGGACGCCACCCAGGCCGGCGCCACACCCGGGCAGGGCGGCGGCCAGCCAGGAACGGAGGCTCCCGCGTCCGGGCTCATCGCGGAGGTCGACTCCGGCACCATTCAGGTGCAGAGCCAGCAGTCCGGGCAGATCGCGGTGAAGTACGGCGAGAGCACCACGTTCACCGAGACAACGTCCGCGGCGCTCAGCGACGTCAAGGAAGGCGTGTGCGTCACCGCGGCGAACATGCCGGCGGACGGCGCCCGGCCGGCGGGCGGGCAGGTGTCGGGTGCGCCGGCCGGCGGGTCCGGCGCGCAACCCTCGGCGCGGCCCACCGCCATGCCCACGTCCTTCACCGCGACGACGGTAATGATCAGCCAGCCGACCGACGGTTCCTGCGCCGGGCCGAACGCCGCGGCGCGGCCCACCGGCCAGCCCCAGCCGAGTGGCCAGCCGCAGACCCGCCCCAGCGGCGGCCCGGACGGGCCGGGCGGTCAGAACGGGCAGGGTGCACCTGGCGGGCAGGGCGGCTTCGGTGGCGGCGGCTTCGGTGGTCGGGCAACCGGCAAGGTGACCTCGGTGTCCGGCTCCACGATCACCATCTCGGGCACCGATTTCGGCACCGACAAGGCCGTCACCTACACGGTGCTGGTCGACGGCGACACCAGGTACACGCAGTCGGTCGCGGCGACGTCGACCGGGCTGGCTGTCGGGAAGTGCGCGGTCGCGAACGGCGACACCGACGACACCGGCACCGTCACGGCCACCCGGATCGCGCTGAGCGAGGCCACGAACGGCGCCTGCGCCACCGGCTTCGGCGGGGGCTTCGGTGGCCGGGGCTCTGGCGCGGGTGGCAGCGGATCCGGCGGAACGGGCACCACGAATGGCTGACGCGACACAGCGGGCGGACGAGACCGCGCCAGCGGACGGGGCCCCCCGGGCCGGTGGGACCTTCCGGGCTGGTGGGACCTCGGGGGCTGGCGGCGGTTCGCGGCCGGCGCCGCGCCGGCCGCGCCGGCCCCGCAAGGCTGTCGTCGGCGGGGTCGCGGCGCTGGTGCTCGTCGGGGCGGGCGTCGGCGCGGGTCTCGCGGTCACCGCTGACGACGGGCCGTCCCACCGGCTCGCCGCCGCGACCACCTCGTCGGTCACCCAGACGCTGACCTCGGTCGGGACGCTGAGCACGGTCGACACGGCGACGCTCTCCTTCCCGGTCGGCGGAACGGTGACCGGGGTGCCGGTGCAGATCGGTGATCAGGTCAGCGCCGGGCAGGTCCTGGCGAACCTGGACCCGACCGCGCTACAGAGCGCGCTCAACACCGCGAACCAGAACCTGGCGAACGCGCGGCTCACACTGACCGACGACGCGTCCGGCCAGACGTCCACGGGAGGCGGGCAGGGCGCCACCGCGGCTGTGGCGTCCGCGTCGTCGAGCGCGGCGGGGCCATCGGGCTCCACGATCGGCCTGCTCGCGAACGCCTCGTCAGGGTCCTCGGGCACCGGCGCCGGGACCTTCGGCGTCCAACTGGCCAGCGCCTCCGCCGACGGATCCACGAAGCCGAGCGCGCTCGACACCGCTGTCACCACGGCTCAGCAGGAGGTCGTCGCCGCCCAGTCGGCGCTCGACGGCGTCCTGACCGACCTCGGCGCCGATCTCGGCTCGCTAACCGCCCAGGGCGGTGGCTGCGCGGTGACCGGCGGCTCGCCGCCCGAACCGATCTCCTACACGGCCACGCCAACCCCCGCCGACTCCTCGGCCAGGGCCGGGACGATCGGCGGCACGGTCGGTGACAAGGACACGGTGACCCTGACCAGGAACGGCACGGTGATCGCGACCCGGACTGGTCCCTACACGTTCAGGGGTCTCGACACCGGCGCCGTGTACACCGTCACGATCCAGCAGGCCGGCCTGGTCGGCACCATCGACGTCACGCGGTGCCAGAGCGCGATCAGCGGTCTCATCACCCGGTTCGGCGACGCGTCCAGCGCGTCGGGGGAGTCGAACCTGGCGGCCCTGGCGTCCCGGCTGGCCTCGGCGAAGGTCAACCTCGACACGGCGGTCGCCGCCCTGCACAGCGCCGGCGGCGTACCGGCCGGGCCTGAGGTCACTCCGTCGACCGGCCCGCAGCCCGGTGGGACGACCAGTCCGGTCACCGGTGGGACGGTCGCGCCGAGCCAGGGCGGCTCAGGCCTGGGAAGCCACCCCTCGACCGCGCCGTCCACGAAGCCGACCGTGACCGCCACCCCCCGGCCGAGTCCCAGTTCATCGGACGGCGGCTCGTCGCGCGGTGAGTCGTCAGGCGACGGCTCATCCGGCTCCGGCTCGTCGAGTGGATCCGATGCCCGGCCCACCCCGGCTCCGTCCGAGTCCGATCGTGCCGGCTCGGCGGGTTCCGGTTCCGGCGCGGGCGGCGGCGGCTTGGCCGGTTCCGGTTCCGGCGGCGGCTCGGGTGCCGGCACGGCGGGTGGTTCGGGCGGTGGGGCGATGACAACACGCGCGGCCCAGCCCGCCACCGCCGAACAGCTCGCCGCGGACCAGGCCGCCATCGACGCGGCCGTCGCGCAGGTCGCCGTGGCCCAGCAGAACCTGAACGGGGCCACGCTCACCAGCCCCATCAGCGGGACGGTGGCCGCCATCTCGCTAGCCCCCGGTGCCACCGTGGGCGCGTTCTCGACCAGTGGCACCATCACGGTGCTCGGGGACGGCGACAAGCAGATCACCACCACGGTCCCCCTGTCCGCCGTGGACACCGTCAAGGTGTCGAATCCGGCGACCGTCACCGTGGACGGGGTCAAGGAGCCGCTGACCGGCACCGTTTCGTCGATCGGCGCTCTGAACAGCACCACCGGCTCGACCACGACCTATCCCGTCAGGATCGTTCTGAAGCCGACGAGCACCCGGCTCTTCGACGGCACCGGCGCCACCGTGTCGATCACGGTGAAGGAGGTCAAGGACGTCCTGACCGTGCCGACGTCCGCCGTGCACCGGGTCGGACAGCTGGCCACGGTCACCGCGCTGAAGGACGGGAAGGCGACGGCGGTCCGGGTGGAGACCGGCGCGGTGGGCCCCGAGCGCACCGAGGTGATCTCGGGACTCCAGCCCGGTGACCAGGTCGTCCTCGCGGACATCAACGCCGACCTGCCCTCAGGCGGTTCGGCCCGGTCCTCCACCAGCGGCGGGCTGTTCGGCAACGGCAACGGCAACGGCGGCGGCGGTGGGCTCCTCGGCGGCGGTGGCACGGGCGGTGGCCCCGGGGGCGGCTTCGTCGGCGGTTTCGGTGGCGGCTCCGGTGGCGCTGGTGGCGGTGCCGGCGGGGGTGGCGGCCAGCGCTGACCGCCACCCGTAAAACCTCCGTTGACACCCTCGGTCCCGTGTCACTACGTTTCCGCTCACAACGGCCGTTCCATATACGGAACGGCACTGGAAGGAGCGGGCTGATGGCTGACGGCACCGACCGGCAGGGCAGGCAGGAGAAGCCCCGACAGTTCTTCTTCGACGTCAACGAGATGACCGGCCGCACGAACGTCGAGATCATGGGGGATTCCGAGGAGGCCGAGAAGTATTTCGACTTGTTCGGGCGGGATCTCGTCACCAAGGTCATTCTCCAGTCGCCGGCACTGTCCGTCTTCCATGAGTCGGCCAAGCCGGGTGAGCGGGTCAAGCCCCATCGTCACGGCACTCACCAGATGAATTACGTCCTCAGCGGGGAGCTGATTTTCGGCCGGCGGCGGGTGGGGCCCGGAATGGGATTCTTCACGCCCGACATGCTCTACTCGTGGCGGGCCGGGGAGGAAGGCGCCGAATGGCTCGAGATCCACGCCGGCCAGCCCGGCATCTTCGTGGAGCAACGGGATCTCTGACGGGCCTGCCCGCCACCGCGGAGGCGTTCGCGGTCCGCTGGGCGCCTGTGCCGCTCCGGAGCCACCGACCAAGTGAAGGACGTCGATTATGACCGGGTTATTCGAAGGCAAGGCCGCTCTCATCACCGGCGCCGGCTCCGGAATGGGCCGAGCCATCACCCTGCGACTCGTCGGGCAGGGCGCCTCGGTGCTCGCCCTGGACATCGACGCCGACCGGCTCGTCGAGACGAAAGCCCTCGCGGCAAAGGCCCTCGAGACGGCCCGAGTGGCGGGCACGGTGTCCGTCCGCCAGGCCGACGTCAGCGACCCTGGCGCATGCGCCGAGGCGGTGGCCGCCTGCGTGGCGGAGTTCGGGAAACTGGACGTGCTGGGCAACGTCGCCGGCATCTACCTCGCCGAGCACACCACCAAGGTCACCGTCGAGCAGTACCGCCGCGTGATGGCCGTCAACCTCGACGCCTGTTTCTTCCTGGCCCAGGCCGCCATCCCGCACCTGCTGGAGACGGGTGGCAACATTGTCAACATCGCGTCCAACGCCGGGCTCCAGGGCGTGCCTTACTCTGCGGCCTATTCCATGAGCAAGGGCGGTGTGGTTGCGCTGACCCGGTCGCTGGCCGTCGAGTTCCTGAAGACGCCGCTGCGGGTCAACGCCATCGCCCCGGCGGGCACCAACACCAACATCGCGACCTCGGGATCGTTCCCGTCCGGCATGGACCCCGACCTCGCCCGGCGGATGGCGGGCCTGCGCGGCCTGGCCGAGCCGGAGGAGATCGCCGCCCTGTTCTCGTTCCTCGCCTCCGCCGACGCCCGCTCGGTGACCGGCGCCGTCTACACCGTCGACAACGGCCTCACCGTCAGCTGACCGCCCAGCCGCCACCCGCCGCCGGCGGCCGGTTCGACTGCCGGCGGCGGGTCGCTGAAAGTTGTGGCCGGCCGGCCCCGTGACCTCGCCCTCGCCGCCGGCGCGTGGGCGCGTATGCCGCTGCGGATCCCGATGATCCGCGCGGCCCTCCCCGCCCGCCGCGCCGGGTGACGTCCGGGACGTCCTTTCACCGCACCGCGGTGTGCGGCCTCAGCGCGCGGCCTCATCCCCAGCCCGGGCGGCCGCCTGCTCGTTCCCGTGCGCGCGTAGCGGGGGGATCACCTCGTCGAGCAGACGGTGGACTATGCGGTCGGGGTCGCCGGTGCCTGGCGCGGGCATGAAGATGAAGTGCCGGGCGCCGGCGTCGACGAAGTCGCGGAGCTTGCTGGTGACCTCCTCCGCCGTCCCGGCCGCCGCCACGCTGTCGACCATGGTCTTGAAGTCCTGGTTGTAGGTGCCGCCCATCGTGCGCGCGGCCTCCTCGCGTGCTCGGTCGCCGTCGGGGTCGACGTTGACGAACACGAACGCGTACCACTCGAATCCGCTCAGATCACGTCCGGCGTCGGCCGCGGCCTGACGGATGGTCCGCGCCGAGGCCGCGTAGCGGCGGGGCGAGTACAGGTAGGGCATCCAGCCGTCACCGAGCAGCGCGGCGCGGCGCATCGCCGGCTCCTTCCGGCCGGCGACGATGACGGGCGGGCCGCCGGGCTGGGCCGGCGCCGGGTGGATCCGGACGTCCGTCATCGGGTAGAACGGCCCGTCGTGGGAGATCGTCTGGGCTGTCCAGAGCCGCCGGAGCAGGCCGATGGCCTCGTCGGTGCGCCGCCCGCGTTCCCGGACCGGAACCTGGCAGGCGCTGAACTCCTGCGGGTACTCGCCGCCGATGCCCACGCCGAGGACGAGCCGCCCGCCGGTGGCCCGGTCCAGGTCGGCGACCTGCTTGGCCACGATCGCCGGTGCGTACAGGGGGAGGAGCAGGATCGCCGTCCCGATGCGTACCCGTTCGGTCACCGCTGACAGGCGGGCCAGGCTCATCATCGCCTCGCCCGACGGGTTCCGGGAGGCGACGTGCCCGCCCGTCCACAGCGAGTCGATCGGCAGGTCCTCCAGCGCGGCGGCCCGTTTCAGATCGGCCCCGGCGACGAACCCGACCGAGATCACGCCGTCCTGTGCGGCCATCCGAACACCTCCGCGGCTCGCGCCGCCCCCGCCGCGCGCACTGGCGGGAGTCGGCTGGCCGAGCGTGCGGCAGACCGCCCGCCGCAGGCAACCGACCCGAGCGCGCGGCCCGCCGCCCGCGACCTCGGCACGGTATGAATTTCATGCCGGGAAGCGCGCATGGTGAACCCCTTTTGTTCTCGCGGTCACAAGGCCCTCCGGCTGTTTCCGGCAGCCCGTTCGTAGGAATTCTGCGGTAGCTCCGTCCCGGCCCTCCGGCTCGATGGTCTGGCGCGGCTCAGCCTTTTACTGATGGTGTCTCATCTCATCCCGGGAACCGCCTGCAAGTGACGCGGCGCGACATTGGTCGACACGTTCCGAAGCGTAGTATTTCGCGAGCCCTTGCGCTTCCTCCCGACGTCATCCGGCGCCGGGAAAGCGTGTATCCGTCGGCCGGAAACGGGAAGGAAGGGACTCGTGGGGGAGCGGGAGGCAGTACCCGCCGCGGGAGCATCCACCGCGGGCGTGCGCTACCACCACCTGGACGCGCTGCGCGGTGTCATCATGCTGATCGGCGTCTTCGTCCACGTGGCCACGCTCGGGGACGACCCCGTCTTCGACGGGATAGCGCGGGCCTCCGGCCTCTTCCGGATGGAGGCCTTCTTCGTCATCTCGGGTTTTCTCTCCGCGATGCTCACCGCGAAATACGGGCCCGGGCTCGCCCTCCGGCGCAGGCTGGCGGCGGTGGGCGTGCCGCTGGCGGCGACGCTCGTGCTGTTCAACCCGCCGACACTGTGGCTGATCTCCCGCTTCCACAACCGTAGCGACATCTCGTTCGCCGACTTCCTGCGAGCCTGCATGGCTCCCGCGTTCGAAGGCCGGTTGAACTGGTACCTGCACCTGTGGTTCCTGCTGGTGCTCCTCGGGTACGCGCTCCTCACACCCGCGGCGGTGAAGCTGCTGAGCAGGTTCGTCTCCACCCGGTGCTATCAACAGGCCACCGCGGGGCGGCTCCGTGCCATGACGGCGATCACGCTTCTCGTGCTGGGCACGATGGCGGCCGGCAGGATCGGCTGGGGCGAGGCCATCCGGCCCGTCATCGGGTCGGGATTTCATACGGACCTGGTCCGCCGCACCCTGGAGTTCCTGCCGTTCTTCCTACTCGGTCTCCTGCTGTTTCTGGACAGGGGCCGGCTCGTGCCGTCATTCCAGCGGCCCGCGCCGGTTCTTCTCTCGGTGTCGGGGCTCGTCCTGCTGGCGTCGTGGCACGGGTGGGTGGACACGCTCGCGATGGGCACCGGCCGGGTGCTGGCCGAGACGATGTTCGCCATTCCGGTGATCGCGACGATTTTCGCCGCGGCCAGTCGGTGGGGGTCGCGCCCGAGTCCCGCCCTGCGTTATCTGGCGGAAGCCTCGTACTCGGTCTACCTGCTGCATTTCTTCTGGATCTACGTGTTCGCGACCCTGCTCGGTTTCGATCCCGGTCTCGGCTCGGCACGGATGCTGCTGCTGGTCGTCGCCACCTACGCGGCCACCTTCGCGACCCACCATCTCGTGATTCTCCGGTTCCCGCTCCTCCGGCGAATCTTCAACGGCAGGTTCCCGTCGAAGGCCCGCCCCGGGTCGGAGCCGCCCGTGGCCGTGCCGCCGGCTCCGCCCGTGGCGGTACCGGCGGCTCCGCCGGTTCTCACCTCGACGCGTGGCGGGTGCGCCGCTGGTTGGGCACGGCCGCGGGCCGGGAGCGCCTCAGAGGATCCGAGCCAGGCGGGCTCGCCGGCCCAGCCGACACGGGCATCCCCGGCACCGCGCTGTACGTCCGGTGCCCGCCCGGCGCGGCACCCGCGGCGGCGCCCGGCACCGAGCCCATCGGGGACGGTGAGCCCATCGGGGACGCCGAGTCCGCCGGGCGCGTAGGCCGTCCCCCGGGGCGTGCCGCGGGCCGGGAGAGGAACCCTCCCAGCCAGGACGGCGCCGCCGCCGACTTGAGGGCGAGCGCGGGCGATTCGACGAGGTGCCAGCTGGCGACCGCGACCGCCCCGGAGAGGCCGATCGAGGCGACGATGTTGACGGTGACGTTGTCGTCGCCGACGCCGAGCTCGAGCAGGAGGAGCTGCAGCGGCCACGAGTAGACGTAGATGCCGTAGGAGAGGTCCCGCCGGCTCCCGACCCGCATGAGACGACGTCCGGTGCCCGCCCACAGCAGGAAGTAGGCCAGCGGCGCGGGCGCGAGGGGCAGGTAGGCGGCGGGAGCCGCGAGGGCGATGGCGAGCAGGCAGCAGCTCGCGGCGAGCAGCGGCCGGTTCAGCGGGATGCGGTCGGCGTAGAGGAACATCACCGCGCCGACGAGGAACATCGAGGCGAAGCGGAGCGCGTAGGCGTCGGCGAGGCGGTCCGCGCCGAAGACGGCGTCCGCGGCGGCGAGCACCCAGCAGGCGACGGCCAGGCCGAGGACGGCTGCCCGGCGCCGGCGCAGCAGCCCCACCGCCCCGAGGATCCCGATCATCAGGTAGCACAGCGCCTCGAAGAAGAGGGTGTGCAGGGAGCCGTCGAGCGCGCCGCCGCCGTTGAGGTCGCCGATGTTGAACTGGTGCATCCGCAGCAGGGCGTTGGCTGCGACGTAGGTCAGCGCCGAGTCGGCGCCCGTCCAGGGATAGCCGGCGAGGGTGTCCCGTTCGAGTAGCCACAGCAGCGGTCCGAGGATCACCGCGGTCACGGCGAGGCAGACCCAGAAGCCGGGCAGGATCCGCAGCAGGCGGTGCCACAGGAAACGTCCGGTCGAGCGGGCCCGCTGCCGGCTCCGAGTGATCAGGAAGCCGCTGAGCAGGAAGAATCCGTCCACGGCGACCTCGCCCGCCTCCGGCCCGCCGGTCAGCTTCCCGAGCGGGTCGTCCTCGTCCCGGACGAACCCCCAGGAGTGCGACACCAGCACGGTCGCCGCCAGGACGAGCCTGAGCGCGTTGAGGTTGTTGTGCCGCGGATCGAACGCCTGGCCCAGGGTCCGTGCGCCGGGCGTCGCCAGCCATCCCCACGGTCCCTGCGGCGCCCAGGGCCATCCGTGCCGCTTCCTGCGGTGGCGCGGACCTTCGGGACGGCCCGGGGCGCGGGCCGAGCTGGCGTGCGTCACGTCTGGTGTCCTCTCGAGGCCTCGGCCCAGCCGCGCCCGTGGACGGCGTTCCCGACGCCACCGCATCCAGAGGACTACCCTCCGCACCCATCTCGGGCAGGCGTCGCACGCGCGGGTGCGGCCATCTCCGTCAGAGGTACGCCTACCCCCGGACCAGCCCCCCACAAAAGGCGCGACTGTCCGATCCGACACAGCCGTCGCTGCTCAGGGCGCCTGAGGCGCCGCCGCCCGAGTTGCCGGAGGCACGGCTGTCCCGGTCGTCTCACCAGGACACTCGACGGCGGTCCGCTCGCCCGCCGCCGGGTCCCGCGACCCGACCAGGACGTCGTGGCCGCGCGCGGCGAGCTGGCGGGCGATCTCCCGGCCGAGGCCACGATTGGCCCCGGTCACCAGCGCCAGCGGCCGCCGCTCGGCTGTCTTCCGCCAGGTGGTGGCCGCGAAGCGGCGCGACGTTGCCAGGAAGGTCAGTAGCGCCAGGTAACGCTGCCGGGGCCGGGGTCGTCGAACCGGATGACGCCAAACTCCTCGGTGACGTCGAAGACGAGCGTTGTCGTGACGGTGGTGCCAGCGGAGAGCGGTCCGGTGGGGAACATCGCCTCCGAGAAAAGCGGGCAGGCTATTGTGTTGTCCGGCCCCACCGCGGAGAACATGAACCAGTCCGGCGCAACGTAGTCTCCGGTCACCTCGGCAGAGACATCCGCGACGAGATAGACGCCATTTTTTGGCTTCGGCGGGTATTCACTGCCTGGTGCGGTGGGCTGTTCACGCACATTCTCGACCGTGAGCGTGATAGCTGTGGGCTGCTCGCAGCCCAGTATCTTGTACTGGACGACGACAGTGTCACCCGCGGCAACAACGGGGTCGATCCCGTCCGGTGAACGCTGAGCCGCCTCGGTTCCCGGACTCGCCGGGCCAGCGGATTCAGGGCAGTCGGCCGGACTGGCGGCGCCCACACCACCCGCCGACAGATCCACGCTCGGTCCGTAATTCTCTTCATCCGTGAACGGAGCGTTTAGCTCGCGGACGACGTCATGGGCCACTTCATCGCTGTCGGTGCCGCCGCGGACCACCGCGACCGTACTCAACGCGACGGCGACACCGGACAGGACCGCGACGGCGACCAGCAGCCAGCCCTGCCATCGCGGCGACGACGAGGGCTGCGGCGGCGGTGGATACCAGCCGTAGGCGGGCCACGGAGCGACTGGAACATGGAGTGGAGTTCCCGTCGGCCTCGCGCCAGGTGCGGGCACCCCCCACCCCGCCGCCTGGTCCGCCGGGGAACTGCCAGATCCGGGGGCTGGGTTCTCAGTTGGTCGCGAGTCCTCCGCCGATGAAGAGGGCGATGGCGACCCATGCGCGGGAGGTATGGCCGCGGACGGGGAAGCGGCCTCCGGTCGTTCTCCTGATGGTTTCCCGCCGTCTTCCGCCACGCCCCGCCCTTCGCCCTGGATCCTCGGATCTCCGAACACCCGGCTGGTTGAACGGCTCACGCTAGCGGATTGAATGATAATCCGCGCGGCACCGCCTCGCCGGGCCCGGATTGGTTCACTCCTCGTCGTGGACGACGGCGACGGGGCAGGCGGCGTGCAGGATGGACTGGTGGCTGACCGAGCCGAGCAGCAGGTCGGCGAAGCCGCCCCGGCCGCGGCGGCCGACCACCAGGAGCTGCGCGTCGGCGGCCTCGCGCAGCAGGGCCGAGGTGGGCGCCTCCGCGGTGACGACCGTGTCGACAACGACCTCGCTGGCGTGGTGCAGGCCCTTCGCCACGGTCTCGTCCAGCATCGTCTGCGCCCGTCGCAGCAGATCCGACTGCCCGCTTATGACCAGCCCGGGGTACAGCGGCTCGGTGCGGCCCACGGCGTGGACGACCCGCAGCGGGGCCTGGCGCAGGGCGGCGGCCCGGGCAGCCCAGCGCAGGGCGCCGACCGAGTTCCGTGAGCCGTCGACGCCGACCACCACCGGTCGCCGGTCGGGGCGGGGCGCCCGGTCGGTCGAGCCCCGGACGACGACGACGGGGATGCGGGCATGGTTGACCGCGCCCTGCGCGACCGAGCCCGCCAGCACCCGGTGCACCGGGCCGTGACCGTGCGACCCGACCACTACCATCTCGGCCCCGGTCCAGTTCTTCTCCAGCGCGACCAGCGGCGGTGCCTCGACGACCAGGCGGCTCACGTCGACGTCGCCCGCGCCGACGCGCTCGACGGCCTGCTCGAGCGCCTCGGTTGCCGCGGTCTCGAGGGTCTCGTGATCGGCCCGGACGACGCGGCGGAAAACCTCTCGCGGCAGCCCGTCGCTGCCCCACGCCAGCAGCGCGGTGACGGGCCGGGCGCGCAGCCGCGCCTCGCGTAACGCCCACCGCAGCGCGTCTTCCGAACCTGTTGAACCGTCCACGCCGACGAGAATTGTCCTGTCCACGTCCAGTACCGCCTGTCTTCATCGGTTGCCGGCCCGAAAGCGACCGCCTCGAATCTCGCATCGCGGGCGGAGACGGACATCGGCCGTCCGGCAGGCGGTTTTCGGTTCGTCGGCCAGGTCTCGCCGGGACCATAGGCCCGCGGTCCGGATCACGCACTTTCCCGGGTCGGTAGGAAGACGGCCATCTCCAGGCCGCCTTCGGGCCGGGACACGGCCCGGACCGAGCCGCCGTGGGCGCGGACGATCGAGGCGACAATCGACAGGCCGAGCCCGGCACCGGGCTGGGCGCCGGGCTCGGCCCCCCGCGATCCCCGCCCGGCCTGGCTGAACGGTTCGAAAAGGTCGACGGCCGAGGACGAAGGCACTGGGGGACCGGTGTTGGCGACCCACAGCACCGGATCCCTGCCGTCGCGCACCCATACCGTCCCGCCGCGTCGGTTGTACTTGATCGCGTTGTCGACCAGGTTGGAGACCATCCGCTCCAGCAGCACCCGGTCGCCCCACACGAGATCGGGCGGCCGAGCGGAACGGTCGTGGCCGGTACGCTCCCACCGCAGGTCCACCCCGGCCTCGGCGGCGACCGCCCGGTGCGTGTCGACGACCGTCTCGACGACCTCGTCAAGGCACACCACCTGGCGGACCGCGAGGCCACGGTCGCTGCGCGCCAGCACCAGCAGCCCTTCGATGAGTGCCTCGATGCGCACGTTCATCGTCAACAGGCGGGTGCCGAGCTCGCGCAACGCCGGTTCGGCCCCGGGGCGGCCCATCGCGACCTCGACGAGGGTGCGCTGAGCAGCCAGCGGGGTGCGCAGCTCGTGCGAAGCGTTGGCCACGAACCGGCGCTGGCTGTCGAAGGACGCGGCCAGCCGGTCGAGCATCTCGTCGAACGTGTCGGCGAGCTCGGTCAGCTCGTCGCGTGGCCCGCGCAACCGGATCCGCGCATCAAGATTGTCCGCCCCGAGCCGGCGGGCCGTCGCGACCACCGCCTGCACCGGGCGCAACGTCCGGTCGGCCACCACCCACCCCAGCAGCAAAGCCAGGATCAGCGTGGCCCCGATCGCCACCCCTGACTGCACCAGCAGGGTGTTCAGCACACCCCCGCGGTAGTTGCGGACGGCCCTGACCACGGTCAGCACACCGGTCTCCGGGCCCGAACCGGTCCCGACGGTGCCGGGCAGTCCGGGACCCGACTGTCCGGGCATCGTGACCGTTCCCTCGAAGACATGCGCGGCGGGAGCGGCGGCTGGCGGCAGCGCGGAGCGAACCAGGAGGTAGTTGACGGCCAGCAGCACCACGCCGCTGAGGAGAAACAGGCCACCGCACATCAGCGCGAGCCGGATCCTGACCGACATCGCGACCGGCCGGGGTCTCCTCAGCCCTTCATGCGGTACCCGACCCCGGCGACCGTCTCGATCAGCGGGGGCGGCCCCAGCTTGCGGCGCAACGTCATCACCGCCATCCGCACGGCGTTGGTGAAGGGGTCGACGTTGGAATCCCAAGCCTTCTCCAGGAGCTCCTCGGCGCTGACCACGGACCCGTCGGCCCGCATGAGGACCTCCAGGACGGCGAACTCCTTGCGGGAGAGCGGGACGAAACGGCCGTCCCGCGACACCTGGTGCCTCGGCACGTCCAACTCGACGCCGGCGCGGGTCAGGACCGGCGGCACCGCGGCACGGGCCCGTCGACCCAGTGCCTGAACCCGGGCGACGAGCTCGGCGAACGCGAACGGCTTGGTCAGATAGTCGTCGGCCCCCACCCCGAACCCGTGGACCCGGTCGGCGATGTCCCCGGCGGCGGTCAGCATGATGACCCGGGTGTCGCCGCCGGCGGCCACCACGGCCCGGCACACGTCGTCGCCGTGCACCGCGGGTAGATCCCGGTCGAGCACGATCACGTCGTAGGGATGGAGCGCGGCCAGTTCCAGGGCGCTGGCCCCGTCCCCGCAGGTGTCCACCGCCATGGCCCGCTGGCGGAGGCCCTCGGCGATGGCCTCGGCCAGCATCGCCTCGTCCTCGACCACCAGGATCCGCACGCGACCGCCTCTCCGCTCACGTCGATCATCGGCGGTGGGCCATAAAGAAAGAGTAAGGGGTGACACTTACGGAACCCAGATCGCCCGGTCACTAGATCTGGTCGTGGCCGGCGGATCCGCGGCGGCCATGACACGGAGGTGGCTCATGAGACGACGATGGTCCGCACGCGTTCTGATCGGGACGGCGATCGTGTTGGCGGTCGGTGCGAGCGGCACCGCGCTGGCGATGGCCGCCCAGCCCGCTGACCCGACCGAGCCCGGCACGTCGTCCGGTGCTCCCGCCCTCCCGCCGGACGACTCCTTCACCCGGTGCCTCGTGGCGAACGGGGCCCAGGTGCACACCGACCCGACGGTGGACGGCCGACGCTCGGTGCGGGTGACGCTCGACCCGGCGCACCAGTCTCCGGCGCTGGACGCCTGCCAGCGGTTCGCACCCGCCCCCGGCACCATCGGCGGCGGCCCGGCCCCGATCCAGCCGTTGACCGCGGAACAGAACGCGACGGTGACGGAGTGTCTGCGGGCCGAGGGAGTGGCCTTCCCCGCTCCCGGGACCACCCAGGTGCTGGGCCTGCCGCCGGCGGACGAGCCGATCCCTCCGGGCTCCGCCCCCGCCGCCCCTGCTCCCGGCGCTGGCGCCGGCAGCGGCAGCGGTGCGGCACCGGCCCCCGGTTCCGGAGGCGGCCCCGTCCTGGTGCCCGGTCCGGTGGTCAGCGGAGGTCCGGGCGGGTACGGCGGCCTGGTGATCAGCAGGGAAGCGGGTGCCGGTGGCGAAGCGGCACCCGGCGGCCCCGACGTGCTCGGTGACGCACCTGACGTGCCCGGTCTGCCCGGTGACGCGCCTGGCGGACCCGGCGCGCCCGGTGACGCGCCTGACTCGAAGGTTCTCGGCGCGCTCGGCCGGTGCGCACAGGCCGCCGGCCTGCCCGGTCTCGCCCTGGAGACGCACTCGGCGGACAGGACCACCACAGTGGTGGCGATGGCGGTCGAGCCCCGCTCGTAGGCAGGACAGCGCTCCTCGGTCGCGTCAGGCGGGCGCGGCAGCCGTCGCCCGCCTGACGCGACCACAACCGGCGCCGGCCCGGCCCGGCCCGGCGATCCGGTGCCGGCAAGTCACAGCCCGGCGCTGGTGACCTCGGTGGTGTCCGGGACGCCGGGCCGGACGAGCAGCCCACAGAGGACGGCACCCGCGGCGAAGATCGCTGCCGACCAGGCGAAGGCGGTGGTGTAGCTGTGGACGGCGGCACGGGCGAGCAGGTCGGCGCCGGGTGCCCTGCCGCGGGCGTAGTCACTGGCGGCGGTGGCGGCGATGGTGCTGAGCACGGCGATGCCGATGGACCCGCCGATCTGCTGCGCGGTGTTGACGGTCGCCGAGGCCACCCCGGCGTCGTCGGGCTCGACACCCGCCGTGGCGGTGCTCATGGCCGGCGCCATCGCCAGCCCCAGCCCGACTCCGGCGATGACGAGGGCGGGCAGGATGTCGGCCAGGTAGGTGCTGTGGACCTCGAGCGTGGTGAGCCACAGCATGCCGCCCGCGGCGGTGAGCATGCCGAGGCCTATCAGCGGCCGTGGACCGACCCGGGGGAACAGGACACTGGTCGCCACGGTGGCGGTGATCATCACCGCGCCGACGATCGGGAGGAACGCCAGCCCGGTACGGATGGGCGAGAATCCGAGGTTCTGCTGGAGGTAGTAGGTCAGGAAGAGAAAGATCCCGAACACGCCGACGCCGACGACGAAGACCGTCAGGTAGGCGCCGGCGCGATTGCGGTCGAGCAGGACCCGCATCGGGAGCAGGGGATGCGTGACCTTTGTCTCCAGGGCCACGAACAGCGCCAGCAGTGCGGCTCCGGTGAGGAGCAGGGCCCAGGTGCCCGGAGCGGACCAGGAATGGGTCTGCGCGTTGGCGAAGCCGTAGACCAGGCTGAACAGGCCGGCGCAGACAGCAAGAGTACCGGGCAGGTCGAGGGCCGGATGTCCGTCGACGCTCTGGCGGCGAATCAGGCCGGCCGCACCGGCCATCGCCACCGCGGCGAAGACCAGGTTGACGTACAGGCACCAGCGCCAGTCGAGGTATTCGGTGAGGACTCCACCGAGCAGCAGGCCGACCGCACCGCCCGCGCCGGCGATCGCACCGTAGATGCCGAACGCCCGGGCGCGTTCCCGCGTTTCGGTGAAGGTCGTCGACAACAGGGACAGGCCGGCGGGCGCCAGCAGCGCGCCGAACATGCCCTGGCTGGCACGGGCGGCGACCAGCATGCCGAAATTGACGGCCGCCCCGCCGACGGCGGAGGCCGCGGCGAAGCCTGCCAACCCGGCCAGCAGGGCCATCCTGCGGCCGAACAGGTCGGCGATGCGCCCGCCGAGCAGCAGCAGGCTGCCGAACGCCAGCGCGTAAGCGGTTATGACCCACTGCCTCGCACCGTCGGAGAAACCCAGGTCGCGCTGGGCCGAGGGCATCGCGATGTTGACGATCGTCGTGTCGAGGATGACCATCAGCTGCGCGACCCCGAGAACAGCGAGGATCCACCAGCGCCGAGGATGATCAGGGTTGATCCCGTCGGTGGCCGCGGGCTCCTGGTGTGTTGTGCGGGAGTCGGTGAAGGTCATGGCGACCGCCCTGTCCTATGTGTCGTGCCCGTTCGGAACCCTGCTGACTCTCGGGGTGAGATGGGGCGGGACACCCGGGTGCCCGCGCGGTCAGAACTCGAACACCAGCCGGGCCGGGACCTCGCTGGCCAGAACCTCGTCCATGCAGACGTTGACGTCGTCGAGCTTCCGCCGGGCGGCGATCACCCTCGTCCGTCCGGCCGCGTGCAGCCGGAAGACCTCGGCGAGGTCATTGCGGGTGCCGACGATTGACCCGCGGACACTGATGCCCTTCAGCACGAGGTCGAAGATCGGGATGGACATCGTGCCGTCGGCGGGCAGCGCGACACAGACCAGCCGTCCGCCGCGACGCAGCGAGGCGAACGCCTGCTCGAACGCCCGCGGGGATGCGGCGAGAGCCACCGCGACATCAGCACCGCCGAGCTTCTGGATGGCCTCGACCGGGTCGGTGGACCGCGCGTTCACCACGTGGTCGGCGCCGAGCTCGGTGGCCAGGGCCAGCTTCGGCTCCGTGACGTCGACCCCGACGACGAAACCACCGGCGATGCGGGCGTACTGCAGCGCAAGGTGGCCCAACCCGCCGATGCCGAACACCGCGACGGTCTCGGCCGGGACGACACCGGCGACCTTGATGGCCTTGTAGGTGGTCACCCCGGCGCAGGTCAGCGGCGCGGCGTCGAAGGAGGAGACGCCCGCCGGGACCGGCACGGCGTAGTCCGCGTCGGCGACGGCGTACTCGGCGAACGCACCGTCCACCGTGTAGCCGCTGTTGTGCTGGCCCTCGCACAGTGTCTCCCAGCCGCCGATGCAGTAGCGGCACCGGCCGCAGGCATAGCCCAGCCAGGGGATGGCGACCCGGTCGCCGACGGCACGCCCGGTCACCCCGGCACCGAGGACTTCGACGACTCCCACTCCTTCATGCCCGGGGACGAACGGCGGAGTGGGCTTGACCGGCCAGTCGCCGTGAGCGGCGTGAATGTCGGTGTGGCACAGGCCGCTGGCCTCGATCCGGACCAGGACCTGGCCGGGCCCCGGTGTGGGAACGGGCCGGTCGACGATCTGCAGCGGTGCGCGGAAATCGGTGACAACGGCTGCCTGCATGACGTCCTCAATTCCTCGCGGTGGGGCGTGCTGCCGTCGGCCCCTTGGGAGAGTGTTAAGCATGGAGAAGGGTGGGTCCGTTCGCCCTGGATGGCGCCCGGTCCGTAAGGTCGACGATGCTGTCCGGCCTGCCGGAAACAATGTGTGTCATGACAGCCCTTCTGACCCACTCGCCGGAAAGGTTTTTACCGGCGCATCACCGACCGTGTCTCATGTTTCTCCGTCGGCAAGATCTGCTCATGCCACGTAGGTCCCGGGCCGGGGGGGACGGATGGTCCATGCGGGTGGGTCGAACGGTCACGTACCGCGGAGGTGGCGGGCGCGCAGGAGGCGGGCTCCCACCTGTGCCCGGCGGTCCCGTCCGGACTGGGACCATCCGCCCATAGGTGGCGGGATGTAGCTCACTCGGACGGAAGTCCGGTCCCCGACATGCTGGTGGTCATCCCGATCGAGGAGGACACGATGCCTGTCACCACCGGTACGAAGGCCACTGCCGCGGTCCGCTCGCCCCTGGCCGACCTCAACCGCCACCACCACCCGGGACGCCACAGCCTCGCCGTCGACGTCCTGCTCGCGGTCACCCGGGTCAGCCTCGGCTGGATCTTCCTGTGGGCGTTCCTCGACAAGCTGTTCGGCCTGGGCCACGAGACCCCCTCGGCCCAGTCCTGGGTCAACGGCGGCAGCCCCACCGAGGGCTTCCTGGCCCACGCGGCCGCCGGACCGTTCGCCGGGATCTACCACGACATCGCCGGCGCGGCCTGGGCTGACTGGCTGTTCATGATCGGTCTGGCCGGTATCGGCGCGGCCCTCGTCCTCGGCGTCGGGATGCGCGCCGCCGCCGTCGCGGGTGCCACCCTGCTCGTCCTCATGTGGACCGCGGTTCTTCCCCCGGAAAACAACCCCTTCATGGACGACCACCTCGTCTACGCTCTGGTCCTCGGCCTTCTCGCCGCCTTCGGCGCTGGTCGTTCCTTCGGTCTCGGCGGCTGGTGGGAGCGCACGGCTCTCACCCGTGGCCGGCCCTACCTGATCTGAAGTACTTCGTCCCGTGGCGAGATGGACCCGAGGTGGTCCCGAAAACGCGGCCGCCGGATGGGCCGAACGCGGATCCATCCGGCATCGCCGGGCGGGCTGATTCTTTCTGGAAGGGCGGCGGTTATGCGTGCCGGAGAACTGATGACGCGCAAGCTCAGCATCGTGACACCCGACGTGCCGGTGAAGGACGTCGCGCGGCTGCTCGCACTGCGGGGGGTCGGCGCCGCACCGGTGGTGTCGCCTCAGGGCGAGCTGGTCGGCATCGTGACGGAGGCGGATTTCATCGCGCTGGAGGCTCGGCCTGACTTGAGGCTGCACGCCCGCCGTGACCGCAGTCCGCGGCCGGCCGCACCGGGCACTGTCGGCGAGGTGATGTCGTCGCCGGTCGTCACGGCCGGGGTCGACGCCGACATCGCGGACATCGTCGGCGTCATGCTGGCCGAGCACATCTCGCGTGTGCCGATCCTGGACGAAGCGGGAACGCTGGTCGGCATCATCAGCCGCAGCGATCTGCTCCGGCTGCTCGCCCGCCCGGACCGGCTGGTCGCCGAGGACGTCCGCGGTGCGGTGGAGGCGGCCGGGGTGCGCGGTTCGCCGCGGATCGAGGTGCTGCACGGGCGGGTCCGGATCTCGGACGTCGACACCTCGGATCCCGCGCTGCTGCGGCGACTCGTGCGCGACGTCCCCGGGGTGCTGGGCCTGGAGATCGCCCAACCGGTCGGTGCGGCCGGAGCGAGCGGCAGGGAGGACGAGCTGTGAGCGAGCGTCGGTGGATCGCGTGGTTCAAGGAGATCGGCGCGGACGACGTCGACCAGGCCGGGGGCAAGGGCGCGAACCTCGGAGAGCTGACCCGCGCCGGGCTGCCCGTGCCACCGGGATTCGTGATCACGGTGTCCGCGTACCTGGACGTCGTCGACGCGGCCTGGATGCGCTCGGAGATCGCCGCCCGTGCCGCGGGCATCGACCCTGACGACCACGCGCAGCTCGAACAGGTCGCCGGGGAGTTGCGGGCGCACATCGTCGCGGCGCCCGTCCCGGAGGCGCTGCGCCGCGCGATCTCGGAGGCGTACCGGGAACTGGGCGGCGGCTCGGTGGCGGTGCGGTCGTCGGCGACGGCCGAGGACGCGGCCGGCACGTCCTTCGCGGGCATGAACAGCACGTTCACCAACGTCTCCGGCGAAAAGGAACTCCTCGCGCGGGTTCGTGAATGCTGGGCCTCGCTGTACGGGCCGCGAGCCGTCGCCTACCGGGCCAGCCGCCACATGGTGGCCGAACCGGAGATCGCGGTCGTGGTCCAGCGGATGGTCGACGCGGAGCGGTCGGGCGTGATGTTCTCGGCCGACCCGACGACCGGTGACAGGTCCCGCATCGTGATCGAAGCGGCCTTCGGGCTCGGCGAGGTCGTCGTCGGCGGCGAGGTCATCCCGGACACCTACGTCGTGGACAAGGACGGCCCGCGGCTGGTCGACGTCCGGACCGGCGCGCAGACCCATCAGATCATCCGTGGCGCCGACGGCCACGACCTGCTCGTGAACCTGCTTCCGACGGAGGGACGCCACCGGATTCTCACCGAGGACGAGATACTGGACCTGGCGCGGCTGGCTCTGCGCGTCGAGGCGCACTACGGCGAGCCGCAGGACGTCGAATGGGTGATCGAGGGGCACCGGACACATCTCGTGCAGTCCCGCCCCGTCACGACCGGCGGGGCGGCACCGGTCACGACCGCACCCCGGCCCACGAGAATCGAGTCGTCCGAGAGGACCGGCCCGTCCGAGATGACGGGCAGGAGCGAGCCCTCCGACACCGTGCTGCTCACCGGCCTCGGGGGCGCGCCGGGATGGGCGGCCGGCCGGGTCCGCGTTCTCACCTCACCCGGCGATGGCGCGGCGTTCGTGACCGGGGAGGTCCTGGTCGCCGCGATGACCTCCCCGGACTGGGTGCCCGTCATCCGCCGCGCCGCCGCGGTGGTCACCGACAGCGGCGGGGTGACCTGCCATGCCGCGATCGTCGCCCGCGAGCTGGGCGTGCCCTGCGTGGTCGGGACGAGCAGCGCGACATCCACGCTGCGCACCGGCGACACGGTCGTCGTCGACGGCAGCCGCGGGGTGGTCGAGAAGGATGCGGACATATGGGAGACCCCGCGAGTGCTGGCCAACCCGGGGCGAGCCATGGTGAAGACCATCCCGTCACCCACGGTCGCGATCGAGGTCACGCCCGTCGTCCCGGCGGGCCAGGCGCCGAACCCGGTGGTTCCGGTGGCTGTCGAGCCGACCGCCACCAGGCTCTATGTGAATCTTGCCGTCGCCGACCACGTGGAGCAGGTCGCGGCACTGCCTGTCGCGGGCGTGGGCCTGCTGCGGGCGGAGCTCCTCCTGGTCGACGCGCTTTGTGGGACGCATCCCCGCCATCTGCTGGAGCAGGGCGGCCGCGCGGAGTTCGTGGAACGGATGGCCGCCTCCGTCGAGCGGATCACCCGCGCGTTCGCGCCCCGGCCGGTGATCTACCGGGCGACGGACTTCCGCACCAACGAGTTCCGCGGGCTTACCGGTGGCGACCGTTTCGAACCGGTCGAGGCGAACCCGATGATCGGCTACCGGGGCTGCTTCCGCTACGTCCGTGATCCCGCCGTGTTCGACGCCGAGCTGGAGGTGCTGGCCGTCGTGCGGGAACGCACGCCGAACCTGCACCTGATGATTCCGTTCGTGCGGACCGGCTGGGAGCTCGAGGCCTGCCTGAGGGCGGTGGACGCCAGTCCGCTCGGTGACCATCGGGACATGCTCCGCTGGGTGATGGCCGAGGTGCCCTCGGCCGCCTACTGGATCCCCGCCTACGCCCGGCTCGGGATCGACGGGGTCTCGATCGGCTCCAACGACCTGACCCAGCTCGTGCTCGGTGTCGACCGGGACTCCGAGACCTGCGCCGAGCTGTTCGACGAGGCGGACCCGGCGGTGCTCGACACCATCGCCCGCATCATCACGGCATGCCGGGAGAACGGTCTCACCTCGTCGCTGTGCGGGCAGGCTCCCTCGACCAGGCCCGACTACGCCGAGCGGCTCGTCGAGCTCGGCATCACCTCGGTCTCGGTCGATCCAGACGCGGTGGGTGCCGCGGCGTGGTCGATCGCCGCCGCGGAGCGCCGCATCCTCCTCGACGCGGCCCGGACCGGGATGGCGTCAGGGCGGGGCTGACCTCGGAGGCCAGCGGTGATCGCGGGCCCGGGGAAGCGATGCGAGCGGGGGGATCAGGCCGGCAGCTCCGATCCTTCCGCCCGCCCGGCATCCCTTCCGTCCATGTGCCCTTCCGCCCCGGCTTCCCGCAGGCCGGGGCGAGCCGCCGGGTGCGCGACGTGCTCGATGAGGTCGCGGGCCTGCTGCTCCTGCGCGCTGCCCCACAGCTGCGCGGTGCCGTGCTCGCTGATGACGTGGCTGTGCTGGAAACTTGTGGTCGGCTCGGCCAGCGCCCGGACGACCGTCGACCGGCCGGTCTTGCTGTGCCAGCTGGGCAGGGCGATGATCGCTCGTCCGCCGGTGGCGTGCAGTGCTCCGGTGACGAAGTCGGGCTGCCCGCCGAAGCCCGACCACACGCGCCCGCGTACGAACGAGGCGTTGGCCTGGGCGTGCAGGTCGATCTGCAGCGCGGTGTTGATCGACGTCATCCGGGGCTGGCGGGCGATGGTCCCGGGGTCGTTGACGGTCTCGGTGCGCAGCAGCCGGACCCGGGAGTTGCGGTCGAGCCAGGTGTACAGCTCGCCTGAGCCGAACACGAAGCTGGTGACCAGCTCAGCGTCCGCGGCCAGGGCACCAGAGCGGTCGAGCGCCAGCACGCCGTCGGAGAACATCTCCGTCCACACCCGCAGGCGTCGTCGCCCGGTGAGCGCCGCGAGAGTGGCGTCGGGGACGGCGCCGATGCCCAGCTGCAGGGTCGCGCCGTCGGGCACCAGCGCGGCGACCCGGGCGCCGATCTCGCGGTGGATGTCGCTCGTCTGCCTGAAGACGGGGCTGGCCAGCGGTATGTCGACCTCCAGGGCGAGGTCCACCTCGTCGCAGGAGAGCTCACCGTCACCGAAGGTGTAGGGCATCCGGGAGTTGGTCTGGGCGATGACCAGACCACCGGAGCTCCGGACGGCCTCGACGGCGGCCGGCAGGATGTTGACCTCGGTGCCCATCGACACCTTCCCGTCAACTGGCCGGCTGGTGTGCAGGATGACGGCGTCGGGGCGGTGCGCGCTGGTGAACAGCCGGGGGACCATGCTCAGCCGGCAGGGCAGGTACTCCAGCGCGCGGTGTCCCCGCATCCCGGGGCCGACGAACGGCGTCACCGGCGTTACACCGGGCCGTTCCGGGACGCCGTGCTGGGCGTTGAGGACGAATAGACGGTACGCGGGCAGCGCGCGGTCGAGCGCGCCCACCGCGACGGTCGGAGCGGCGAAGTTGCCCGCCGCGACGATCAGTGGCGGTCGGTCCGGTCGGTCCGCCAGCCGAGCGGCGAGCAGGTCCACGAGCACTGGCTCACTCACGATCCGCATGTCCGCATCGTCCCGGGTGCCCCGAGCGGCCCGGCCGGCGGGTCGGTCGGCCGTGGTGGTCCAGGGACGTCCGTTCCCCGCCAGGAGTCCTTGGTCATGTCCGGTGCAGTACGGAAAGGCCGGATCTGCTGGGCGTGAAGGGGAAGACGTGTTGTGTACGGATTTTCCGGAGGCCGGTGGGGAGGGCTGAGATGACCGAGATCGTCGTCGGTGTGGATGCTTCGGCCACGTCGGTGTCCGCCCTGCGCTGGGCGCTGACGGAGGCCCGTCTGCGCCGCATCGGGGTGCGGGCGGTCCTGGCCTGGTCCGGGGGTGGCCTTCCGGCGGCCCTCGGTCCCGTGGGGGTGCCGTCCACACCCGCGGATCTCGAGGCGGCCGCCGCGGCCATGCTCCACCGGGCCGTCGTGGAGGCCGTCGACGGCCTTGCCGCGGGCGACCGGGTCAGGGTGACGGAGTCGACCGTGCGGGATCTTCCCGCGCGCGCCCTGGTCAGGGAATCCACCGCGGCACGGATGCTGGTCGTGGGGGCGTCGGCGGCGAGCCGTCACCGCCGGGCGGCCACCGGTTCGCTGGCCGAGGTGTGTGTCCGAGAGGCCCGGGTCCCGGTGGTGATCACCCATCACGACGCCACTCCCGGTTCGACCGGCCGTGTGTTCGCCGCCCCGCTGGAGCGGATGGCTCCGGACGCCGGTTCCGCCGTCGCCGTGGCCTCCCGGGACCGACTGCCGGTGCTGGTCGGGGTGGACGGTTCCGCTCCCTCGCTGGCAGCGGTTCGCTGGGCGACGCGGGACGCGTGCCTGCGGGGGGTGCCGTTGGTGATGGCGAACGTCCGCCCGCACTGGCCGCGGGTCCCCGGCAGTTTCCCGGGGAGCTGGCGGGCCAGCCGCGACGGCCGGATCACCGAGGAGATCCTGGACTACTGCGCCGCCGAGAGCCGGCGGGCCTGCGCCGAGGTCACGCTGCTCCCACTCGCCGTCGACGGCGTGCCGGCCGCGAGTCTGCTCAGGCTCGCACGGGATGCGCAGATCCTGGTCGTCGGAGGCAGGGATGCCTCGATGTTCAGCCCTCGGCCGCTGCGGGCGCCCGGCCGGGACGCCGTGATCCACGCTCCCTGCCCGGTGGTGATCGTCCGGCCGGAGCGGACCGGGTGCACCACCCCCGGGGGCTGCGCCGACGAAGGAGGTAACGATCATGACTGCCGTTCGTTTCGAGGTTCCGAAGGTCACGGCCAGGCGGATTCCCACGCGGCCCGCCGAGCTGGCAGTCGAGGCGGCCGGCCCGCCCCCTGCCGGGGGCGCGGCCACGGAGCCGCTTCCCGTGGCGGTACGGCGCTCACCCGTCGACCTGACGGCGGTGGCGGTCGTCGGTGAGATCGCCGTCGGCGCCGTGGCCGTCGCGTGGCAGCTGGCGCGCCGGCAGCCGGCGCCGCACGCCAACGTCCAGATGGGTCCCGGCGGCTGGGTCAGCCTGCGGGGCGGTCGGGTCCGGCTGACCGGCCACGGCCGCCGGGCCGGGCACCGCGGGCAGGATCACCACTGGTCACATCTCGGCGTCGGTGCCGCGCCGCGCCGCCGTCACACCTGCCGGCGCCACCGGATGGCCGGTCAGGCCCGCCGGCTGTCCTGGCGGCCGCCGACCGGGAGGTCGTAGCCATGAACCGACTGACGCAGAGCCCGCCGGCACGACGTGGGATGGGCCGTCGACGGGTCGGGACACTGGCGCTGGCGGCCGGTGTGCTGGCGCTCGGGCTGGCAGGCTGCGGCGGAGCGGACGACGGGGGCACCGCCGGGCGAACCGCCTCGGCACCACCGGTGACCACGACCGCCGGCACACCGTCGGCGAGCGTCGCAGCCAGGCCCACCGGGTCGCCCCGCGGCGGCCCGGCGCCGACGCCGGCGACGCCGTCCCGCCTGCCCACGACCCCGGGCGAACCCGCGTGGTCGAGTGAGCCGCGCCGCGTCGAGCATGCGCTGCCCGGCACGGCGACGGTCGTCGCGGTGCGCGGCGCGCACAACGTCGCCGGCGGGCTGGAGTTCGACCGGCTGGTGATCGAGTTCCGGGATCGCGTTCCCGGCTACGACGTGCGGTACGTGGCCGATGTGCGATCGCCGGGAGAGGGTGCGGTGGTCCCGCTGCGCGGACAGGCGTTCCTCGAACTGGTGCTGTTCCCCGCGGCGGCCCACGACGACGCCGGGACGTCGACGCTGACCACCCCGCGGACCGGTGGTGGGCTGCCCGCGCTCGTCCAGTACCGGCTGACCGGTGACTACGAGGGCTACGTCCACTTCGGCCTCGGCGTCGACGACAGGGTCGGCTTCCGGGTGCTCGAACTGTCGGATCCGGCCCGTCTGGTGATCGACCTCGCGGCCTGAGCGCCGCGTCCCCGGCCGGCCGTCGCGGTGGCGGGCGGCCGCGCCGGGGTGAGGCCGCCCGCCTGAGGGAGGTGGCACATGACAAAGGGCGAGATCGTGGTCGGGCTCGACGGATCACCGGAGGCCGAACAGGCCCTGCGTTGGGCCGTGCGCGAGGCCGGCCTGCGGCAGACGGGGGTGCGCGCGGTCCTGGCCTGGGCCGCGGCCGGCCCGGCCTCGGACGGGTCGCGGCCGCCGCCGGCGACCTCCCCCGAGCACCCGCGGTGGACGGCGCAGTGGATCGTCAACGACGTCCTGGGACGGGTGCGCGGGGACGAGCCGGCGGCCCGCATCGTCGGCCGGACCGTCTTCGGGCCCGCGGTGCGGATGCTGCTGGCGGAGTCGGCGGGCGCGGACATGTTTGTCCTCGGCGCCCATGGAACCGGTCGGACCGCGCCGATGCTGACCGGGTCGGTCAGTCTCGCCTGCGCGCACGGCGCGGAGGTCCCGGTGGTCGTGGTCCGAGGCTCCGCCGCCAGGTGGGAGGGCGGACCGGTCGTCGTCGGCGTGGACGGTTCGCCGGCCTCCCTCGACGCGCTCGACTGGGCGGTGCGCGAGGCGGAGCTGCGGGCGGCCCGGCTGCGGGTCGTCCACGTGTGGACCCCGCCCCCGACGTCGGCCGACGGCCCTCCGCCCGGTGCCGACGCGCTTCACCGCGCCGCCCGCGGCGTGCTCGACGAGGCCGTGCGCCCGTATCTCGCCCGTGCCCGCGCGGGCACGGGCGTGGAACCCGTGCTGATCAGCAGCGGGGTGAGTCGTGCGCTGATCGACGAGGCCGCGCGGGCACAGCTGCTCGTGCTGGGAGCACGGGGCCGGGGTGGTTTCGACGGGCTCCTGCTCGGCTCCACCGGTTCGCAGTGCGTCTCCTACGCGGACAGCCCGGTCGTCATCGTGCGCCGTTCCGCCCAGCCGCGGAGCCCGACGGACCCGTCGTCGGGCGGTCCGGCGGGTCAGTGAACGGGCGAGAAGTACGAGCCCGGATCGTTGAGCGGCATCCCGGCGCGGTCGTAGACCGACGTGCCGAGGGCCCGTAGCCGCTCCGACGACGCGCGGAGATGATGCGCGCAGAGGAGGATCTCCTGCTCCGGCCGCCCGTCCTGGGCCGGCACCACCACCTGTGCGACAGGCGCGCTCGGGCAGCAGCACGAGCGTGCGGCCGGTCCGATCGGTGGGCGCGGGCTGGCCGCCGGCCCGGGCGGGGTGGCCTGGGCGGCGGGGATCATGTCTGTTCGTGGTGACCGGGAGGAGCGCCTGCCCCCGAGGAGACTCATGTCACCAAGATGCCCTTCCGGCCCGTGCCGGACGACCGACTGAGGTCCCGTCCGGGTGGGCCGCTCCGCCTGCCGTGCGCGCCCGGCGGCGCCACGCGCGCCAGAGCTCGTCGGTGCCCCAGACGACGGCCGGCAGCGGGAGCAGCCTGTTGGTGAACAGCCCGACGGCGCGCAGCAGCATCACCGGCCGGATCACGCCCTCGCTCCGCGGCCTCGGCGGGCGGTCCATCAGCCCCGGCTCGGCGGCTCCCGCCCCAGCGCCAGCGCCGGCAGCGTCTCGGTGCCCAGGTCGATCATGAGGATCTGCAGGACGGTCAGCGGCAGCGGCACAGCACCGCCGGACAGCGCGAAGACCAGGAACGGGACGACCTCCGGAACGGCATGGGCAAAGATATAGACAATAAATTTCCGAACGTTGTCGTAAACCTGGCGGCCGGCCCGGACGGCGCCGACGATCGTGGCGAAGTTGTCGTCCGTGAGCACCATCGTGGACGCCTCCCGGGCCACGTCCGTGCCCGAGCGTCCCATCGCCACCCCGATGTCGGCACGGCGCAGGGCGGGCGCGTCGTTGTAGCCGCTCAGCAGCCGCGTGTCGGCCGGAATCCGATCGCCCTCACCGATCAGGATCAGATCGCCGGGGACGATCTCGCGTACGTCGATGTCACGCGCCTCGCCGTCCCGGACCGCCGTCGCATGGGGCGGCATGTAGGCGGCCAGCGCCTCCACCGCGCGTTCGGCGTGCCGTTCCTGGACGAAGGCGACCGCGGCGTTGAGCAGCACCACCGCGACGATCGCCGCGGCGAGCACAGTACCGCCGGACACCGGCGACAGCAGTGCCGCCAGCCACAGCAGGAGGGCCAGCGGGTGGAGGAGCTGGCGGCCGATCTCACCCGGCCAGGTGCGGCCCCCACGCCGCGACAGCTCGTTGGGCCCCGCGGCGACGAGCCGGCGGGCGGCCTCCCGGCCGCTCAGCCGTGGATGACGGCCACGGGGCAGGCGGCGTGCAGCACGCACTGGTGGGCGGTGGAGCCGAGCACCAGTTCGGCGAAGCCACCGCGTCCGCGTGTGCCGACCACGACGAGCTGCGCGTGGGCCGAGGCGTTCAGCAGGGCGCGGGTCGGGGTGTCGTCGACCGCCTGCAGGCTGACCTCGACATCGGACTCGTCGTCGATGTCGGCCGTCGCGATGTCGGTGAGGAGCTGCTCGGCGCCGGCGCGGAGCGAGGGGTAGAAGTCGTCCAGGGGCACGCCCAACGTGGTGATGTTGCTGTGGTAGCCGTGCACGATGTGCAGCGGGACGCCGCGCTCGGCAGCATTGGCCTCGGCCCAGCGAACCGCGGCCTGCGAGGGGGCCGAGCCGTCCACCCCGACCACGATCGGCCGCTGGTCGGGCAGGTCGTCGGTGGCGGTGCCGCGGACGACGACCACCGGTCCGGAGCAGTGGTGTAGGAACCGCTGGGCGACGGAACCGGCCAGGATGCGGTGGGCCAGGCCCGGGCTCCGGGCCCCGATCACGGTCAGCGAGGCGTTCTTCGCCTCGGCGACGAGCGCGTCCACCGGGTCCTGGTCGACGACGAGCCTGCGCAGCTCGATCGGCAGGTCGGGCATCGGCACCCGCTCGATCGTCCGGTCGAGCATCTCGGTGGCGGCGGCTGCGAGCCCCTTGTAGTCGGCGGTGGCCGCGGCCTGGTAGACCGGCCGCGGCAGGCCGTCGGCCGTCCAGCCCAGCAGGGCGGTGACGGGCCGGTGCTCGATTCGCGCCGTCTCCAGGGCCCAGCGCAACGCGGCCTCCGATCCCGCGGAGCCATCGATTCCAACGAGGATCGTCCGGGTGCTTTCGGTGCTCACGGTGGCCTCCTGCATCTGTCGACCGCCCGATCGGGTGGGCCCGATGGGGCTGGTCCCAGCGTGCGGCAGAGACGGGTGCATCCGAACCGGCGAAGGTCGGTGGCCCGACCGGACCTTTGGCCCGCGGGCAGGCCGCCCATTCGCTCCGTTGACGGGCCGCGGATTTTTATCGGGCGCCGCTGGGGGCGGGCTCGCCGTGGTGGCGTATCTCCGCGTCCGGTCCGGGATAGATGAAGCTGACGTGACCGGTGTCGGACCAGCGCACCGCGAACGGCGGGTCGCCCGCGGGCGAGCGGACCTCGAAGATCTCCCCGGTCCGGTCCGGTTGCCGGGTGGCACCGCGGTGCACGACCAGCGTGTCGCCGGGAGCGGCGCGCATCTGCCTGCGCCGCGGCGGAAGCTCGGGCACCGCGCTGGGTTCCGTCTCGACGCCGGCGGCGGCGGAGGCGCGCGCGGCAGCCGCTGGCGTGGCGGGCTCGGCCGGCGGCGCCGTGGATGTGGGCTCCGGCGGACCGGCCTCGTGGCGCGGCGTGAGCACCTCGTCGGCCAGCGGGTGGACGAGGTCCGCGACCTGGCGTTCGTTACGGATGAGCAGGTCGTCGACGGAGACGAGACCGACGACCCGGCGGCCCTCCATCACCGGGAGCCGGCGGAACGCATGGTCGCGGAACACCCGGTAGGCGCGCTCGACGTCGACGCCGGCGGGAATCGTGATCACCTCGGTCGTCATGAGCGCGTCGATCCGGCCGTCAGGGGAGACACCGCGCGCGACACCGCGTAGGACGATGTCGCGATCGGTGACGATCCCGACCAGGTTGTTGTCGTCCTCCACGACGAGGAGTGCTCCCACCCCCTGGCGCTCCATCTCGCGGGCCGCGTCGCGGATCGAGGTGCCGCTGTCCACGGTGACCGGTTGCCTGGTGATCGTGCTGCGTATGTCGGTCATGTTCACCGCCTCTGCCTGGTGGGGGCAGCCGCCGCGTCCTCTGCCGATCAGTGGGGTGGATGGTGCCTCCCCCGCCACATCGGACGCCGACGGTCACGAGTGGTGCTCATACGTGTGCTTTCGGTGTGCCCGCTGCTCGGGATGGTCACCCCACGCCGTGCTCAGGCGGGCACGGTGACGCCGCCGAGAACACGGGCACGAGGCGGAAGAGCATCGGGTTGGGCAGCGCCGCCTCCGTGCCGGGCCGCCGTGGGTGGCGGCGGCCGGCCAGCGCGTCGACCAGATCGGCCGTCGTGAGTATTCCGGCGAGGTTGTCGGATTCGTCCAGGACGCAGACGGCGTCGATGTGCCGGGACGCCATGAAGTCGGCGACGGAGCGGACGGTCTGGTCGGCGTGGACCTGGGGTGGTTCGCGGTCGAGGAGTTCGCTGACGGTGCGAAGCCGCGGGCCGAGCGGGCCGGCGACCGACTCGGAGACCAGGCGCCGGTCGTCCAGCATGCCGACCAGCCTGGATCCCTCGACGACCGGCAGGTGGTGTACGCCGGCCTGGGCCATGACCTCCCAGGCGAGGATCACGTCGTCGTCCGGTGCCACCACCATGACGCCGGTTGTCATGATCTCTCCCGCGCGCACGTCCGCCACCCGCGCCTGGGTGGGTCCTGTGCCGGATGGTGCGTGGGCCGGGGCCGTGCCGGCCGCCTCGGCGGGCTCCGGGCGGCCCGCCGCACTGTTCCGAGTCGCCAATGTCCTCGTCCTCTCTGCCTCGTCCTCTCTGCCTCGTCCCTGCCTCGTCCCTGCCTCGTCCTGTACCCGTCGCTGGTCCGCCGGACCGCGCTCGGGCATGGCGACCTCCTGGCGGAGGAGAGAAGGAACTCGTTGCCGCGGTCTCGCCGGGCCGGCGGTTCAGCGCGCCGTGCCCGGGCCATCGGGCGGCGCGTGCCGACGGGGTCAGAGAGGGGCGGTCCAGCGGAGGTGGGTGCCGCCCGCGGGCGGCACCGTGGCGGTGAAGGTGCCGCCGAGGCTCTCGGCGCGGGCGCGCAGGTTGTCCAGGCCGCTGCGGCGGGTGGTGTCACCGATGCCGACCCCGTTGTCGACGGCGTCCAGGGTGACCATGTCCCCGTCCACGGCCAGCCGCACCTCGACGCTGGTCGCGTGGGCGTGGCGGGCGGTGTTCGTGAGGGCCTCGCGGGTGACGGCGAGCAGATGGTCGGTGAGCTGGTCGTCCGCGACGGTGTCGAGGGGACCGGTCAGGGAGATCGCGGGGGCGAACCCGAGGGCCGGCCGAACGTCCTCCGCGATCTTGTCGAGGGCGGTGCGGAGACGGCCGCGCTTGGTGGGGCCCTGCCCGCGCAGCTCGAAGATGGAACGACGGATGTCCTTGATGGTCGCGTCGATGTCCTCGACGTAGCCGTTGAGCCGGTCGGCGTTGGAGGGGTTCTCGTACTGGGCGAGATCCTGCATGCCGAGCGCGACGGCGAACATCCGCTGGATGACGTGGTCGTGCAGGTCACGGGCGATCCGGCCGCGGTCGGCGAGGACCCGCAGGTGCTCCTGGTCGGCTCGGGCCCGGGCGAGCTCGAGGGCGACGGCGATGTGGCCGGCGAAGCTTGTCGCCATGTCGAGGTCGCCGTCGGTGAAGGCGCGGGCGCCGCGGTCGCGGCCGATGAGCAGCGCTCCGCCGCACTGGTCGCCGCCGGCGACGAGCGGGACGACCATGAGCGGCCCAGTGCGTGCCGCGCGCTCGTCGGGGAGCGCGTCGAGCTCCGCGTCGTCGACGCGAAGACCCTGCTGCTCGGCGATCACCCGGCCGGTCAGAGTGTGCGCGAGGGGGATCAGGCGGCCGGCGCGGCCGGCATCGGTGCCCAGACCGGCGTGGGCCGGGCCGTCCGGTGCGGCGGTGCTGTCGGTCCCCGCGGCCGAGCCGGTACCGTCACGCCCCGTGACGGCGACGGCGACGCGCGCGTACTCGCCCCCGTTTCCCCTTCCCCCGCGTTCGGCGTTCCCGGCACCCTTGCTCGGGTCGCCTCCGTCCGCAGTGCCCTGGTTCGTGGTGTGCAGCGCGAGGGCGACGAAGGGGGCGTCGGCGACCTCCTGCACCCGGTGCACGAGGGTGGCGAGCGCGTTGTCGGCGCCGACCATCACCTGGCGGCTGATCTCCGCCGAGGCGGTCATCCACAGGTGTCGCTGCTGCGACTCGTGGTAGAGCCGCGCGTTCTCGATGGCCACCCCGGCGTTGGCGGCCAGGGCCAGGGCGAGCTCCTCGTCCTCCGCGGTGAAGGGGACGCCGTCGCGTTTGTCGGTGAGGTAGAGATTGCCGAACACCTCGCCCCGCACCGTGATCGGGACACCGAGGAAGGTCCGCATCGGCGGATGCCCGGCCGGGAAGCCCTGGGAAGCCGGGTCATGGGCGATGTCGTCGGCGCGGCGTGGCCGAGGGTCGTCGATCAGGATGCCGAGCAGGCCGTGGCCGGTGGGTAGCTGGCCGATCCGCTCCACGTCCGCGTCGGTCATGCCGACGTGGACGAACTCCTCGAGGGTGCGGTCGGGGGCGACGACGCCGAGTGCGCCGTAGCGGGCACCCAGCAGATCCGTTGCGGCCTCGACGATGTGCCGGAGCAGGACGGGCAGCCGCAGGTCGGTGGCGATGACCCGGTTCGCCTGCAGCAGGCCGCGCAGCCGGCCTTGGGTGGCGAGGACGTCCTGGGCGCGGTCGACGAGTTGGCTGAGCAGGTCGTCGAGTTCCAGCCGGGCCACCGTGGGGAACATCAGCCCGTCGCCGGCGGGCAGCCCGGTGGGCGCCGGTCCGCCCGGCGCCGGGCGTGGGGACTCCCTGGCCGACGGTTCGGCCGCCGGTGTCCCGCCCGACCGGTGCGAGGTCGAGAGCTCGGATCCTGCCGCCACGCGAGCACGATACGCGAGGTGCGACTTTCGGGGTGCGGGTTACACGATCGCCGTCTCATCCCGCCGCCCGTCGCGCCGCCCGCAGGGTGGCGTCGGGTGCCGGCGCGTCGCGGAGGGTCTTCGCCTCGGGCCAGGGGTCGGTGCCGGCCGGCTCGTCGGTGCGCCCGGCACCCGGCCGGGTGCCGGGCCGTGGGGCCAGGGCCGGTCGGGTGCCGGGCCGGCGGTACCCCGGATGCGCGCACCGAAGCTGGACGAGGTCCGCCGCGGTGGCGTCGGCGAGTGCCGCGGCGCGGTCCCGGTCGCGGCGCAGGGTCCACGGCGCGTCGAGGACGACGGTCTCACCGCGCTCGGCCGCGATGCCCGCGCGCCGCAGCAGCTCGTCGTAGCCGAGGTCGGTGGTGCGGCCGGTCGCGTCGTCCGGCCCGCTACCGGTGGTCTCGGCGCGCAGCAGCGTCCATCCCTCCGCGTCGGCGAGGTCGGCGGCCAGCTCGCTGCGTCCCGACTCGCGGGTCCCGCCGACGAGAACGAGCCGCACCCGCCCGTGGCGCAGGTTCGTGAGGGCCAGTGAGGCCAGGGCCCGTGCCTCGGCGCCGGCGGCTCTGTCACCCTGGGCGTGCCGGGTGCAGGCGACCTTGCAGCGCACGAACGCCCGGTACGCGACGTAGAGGTTCTCCAGCGACCTGGGATGGCTTTCGGCGGAGTACTCGCGGTAACGATCCAGGAAGAACGCGGCGAGATCCGGACGCCCGAGACGTTCGAGGTCCATCGCGAGGAACGCGACGTCGGCGAGGACGTCGCCGACCCGCAGGCGCTGGTCGAACTCGAGGCAGTCCAGGACGCGGGGGCCGTCGTCGAGGCAGTAGATGTCGTCGGCGAGCAGGTCGCCATGCCCGTCGCGGATGAGCTCGCGGTGCTGCCGCTCGCGCAGCAGGGGCTGGCGACCGTCCAGGTAGCGCCCGGCGAGCCGGCCGATGGCGTCGATCGTGCTGGCGTCGAGGACGGAATCCAGGTAGGGCTGGACGCCTCGGATGCCCTCGTCCCACAGCCCGCGCAGCGTGGCGGGCGAGCCGGCGTCGGTGATCTGGGCCGAGGTGTCGCAGCGGGTGTGGAAGTCGGCGAGCAGGCGGGCAACGGCCCGCAGCTCCCCGCAGACGTCCCCGCCGGCGGTGACCAGTGCGGACAGCCGCCGGGCGGCCGGCAGGCGGCGCATGACGACCATGTGGTCGCAGGCGTTGCCGTCGGGGCCGATCACGTCGGCGACGCCGAGATAGACGTCCGGCGCCAGCCGCCGGTTGAGGTCCACCTCGGCGTGGCAGGCCGCCTGGCGTGCCTCTCGGGTGCGGAAGTCCAGGAAACCGAGGTCGGCCGGCTTCTTGGTCTTGTACACCCGGTCACCCAGGAAGACCAGTACGGACGTGTGCGTCTCGACCAGCCGGGCCGGTGCCGGCGTCGGCGCCGGCGTGCCGCCGAGACCAGACCGGACGCGCGCCGATGGCGCCGCCGAGGCGGGAACCGTGTTCGCGACTGTCGTCACACCCATGCCTCAACCCTGCCCCCGGGATGCTCCGGGTACAGCGTTCTCGAGTAGCCCGGCCGGGGTGCGAAGGTCCCGGGGGCGGTGGGACCAACGGGGAAGCCCGGGATTGGCCGTCGGTGCCGCGGTGAGCCGCCTGACCTGGCGGGTTCCCGCCCGGGGCCCGACCTCCCGGCACCCCCGTTCGGGGGACGTTCCCCCGGCTCCGCCCTGCCGAAAGTCCCTTTCACCGGTTCGGCGCGATGCCGATTCTGGGAGCGCGTCGCCTCCAGGTGCATCCAGATCGGGGCGGTCGCGGGCCCTGCGGAGATCGGTCTCCCGGGCCCGACCGTGCCGGTCACCTGATGCGGGGACCGGCAGCGGATACCGGAGGTGGGCACGTGAACGACATCAGAGCGTCCTGGCGGATCAGCCCGTCACGGCCGGGTGCGATGTGCGGCGACTGGATCGACGTCGCGCGGCTCGCGGACGGGCGGCTGGCGGTCAGCATGGGCGACGCCGCCGGTCACGGCGACCAGGCGGCGGCGCTGGCTCTGGTGCTGCGCCGGCTGCTACGCGACCGGCTCCTCGACGGCGCCGATCCGGGCCAGGCTCTCGGCGGTGCCCTCGCCGAAGTGGCCGAACTCGGCGACATGGGCGAGATGTACGCCACCGCGTTCGTCGCCGTCGCCGCCGCGGACGGCACGGTGACCTACGCGAACGCCGGCCACCCGGCGCCCATCGTCCTGCGCTCCCGGGGCCCGTGGGATCGGGGGCGTACCGCCCCCGGTCACCACGGGGCGAGCCGGTCGCTCGGGCCCACCGGCCCGCTCCTGTCGGATCTCTTCGCCGGTGCCGCGATCTGGTCGAACCGGACGCTGCGGCTCGCCCCAGGTGAGTCGTTGTTCCTGTACACCGACGGCCTCACCGAGGCGCGGAACTCGGCGGGCGTCGAGTTCGGACCCGACCGGCTGGTGGACGCCGGCTGGCGGCAGACCGGGAGCAGCACGCCGGGCCGGGGCCGCCGCCCCTCCGCGGTGTCCGGTGTCCTCGAGCGCATGTTCGCAGAGGTCGCCGCGTTCACTCAGCGAGCGCCCGATGATCGTTCCGCGCTGGTGCTCGCGTGCGTCCCGGAGGTCGACGGCCACGATGGCGACCGTGCGCTCGGTGATTCCGGCCGGCTCGGTGACATCATCCGGCGCGGTGCGGCCGCTGAGCAGTGCGGCGTGGGCTGACGCCGCCGCGGGACCCGGTCGGACAGCGCCGGCCGGTGGCGTGCGCCGGTCGTGATCAGGGGAGCCTGTCGCCCGTGCGCAGGCGGTGTGCCGCCGTGGTCGCCCGCATGGTGGGGAAGATCATGTCGGGTCCGACGCTCGCGGTGAGCCCGTACGAGGTGAGGTCGTCGAGCAGCTCGTGTTTGACATGGGCCAGGCCGAAGGCGATGCCCCGCCTGGTCACCTCGGCACGCAGATCCTCCAGCGCGTCGAGAGCCGTGATGTCGACCTCGACGATGGCCTCCATGTTGAGGACGAACCAGTCGATGTCGTCGGCGCACGCGTCGAGGGCGGCGACCGCCCGGCGGCGGAAGTTCTCCGCGTTGGCGAAGAAGAGAGGCGAGTCGTACCGGTAGGCGAGCAGCCCGGGAACGGTGTGCGCGTTCGGGTAGTCGTCCACGTCGTGCATGCCGTCCAGGCCGGGGACCCGTCCCAGTACCGCGTCGTGCGGTCGGGCGACCCGGGCGAGCAGGTCCAGCAGCGATACGCCGATGGCCACCAGGACCCCGTAGAGGATGTCGAACACCAGGACGCCGACGGCGGCGGTGAGCGCGAGCGTGAGCTCGCTGCGCCGGAACGAGGCCAGCCGGCGGAACCCCGCGATGTCGACCAGGCGGACCGCCGCGAAGATGATGATCGCGCCGAGCGTCGCTACCGGGAACATCGCCAGCGCCGGGCGTCCGAATCCCAGGACCAGGACGACCGCGCCCAGGGCGACCAGGGAGTAGGCCTGCGTGTGCGCGCCGCTGGACGCGGCGAGCGCGGTGCGGCTCCCGCTGCTGCTGACCGGGAAGCCCTGGCCGATCCCCGCTCCGAGGTTCGCCGCCCCCAGCGCGAACAGCTCCCGGTTGGCGTCGACCGCGTGGCCGTCGCGTCCGGCGAAGGCACGCGCGGTGAGCATGTTGTCGGTGAACCCGACGAAGAGGATGCCGAGCGCGGACGGTGCGACGTCGACGAGGTCGGCGCCCGTGGGCATCGTCAGGTGCGGAAGCCCGCCGTCGATGTCACCGACCACGCGGACGCCGTGCGTGTCGAGGCCGAAGGCCCATACCGCGAGCGTCGCGACCATGATCACAAGTAGTGGGCTCGGCAGCCGGGGCGCGCGCCAGTGCAGCACGACGAGCAGGACAAGGGACGCGGTCGACACGACGAGGGTTCCACCGTGCAGGTGGTGCACCGCGCCGGCGAACGAGCGGAGCTCGCCGAACAGGCTTCCGCCCTCGACCGGGACACCGGTCACCTTCTCCAGCTGGCCGACGATCATGATGACCGCGACCCCGGCGAGGTAGCCGACGAGGATCGGCCGGGAGAGCAGGTGCGCGATGATGCCGAGCCGCGCGAAGCCGGCGGCGATCGCGAGAACCCCGACCGCGGCGGCGAGGGCGGCGGCGAGGGCGGCGTACCGCGACGGATCACCGTCTGCCAGCGGGGCGACGGCGGCCGCGGTCATCAGCGCGGTGGTCGACTCCGGCCCGACCGAGAGCAGCCTCGACGACCCGAGGATCGCGTAGGCGACGACGGCGGGGGTGATCGCCCACAGGCCCGCCACCGGCGCCACACCCGCGAGTGCGCCGTAGGCCATCACCTGGGGAATCAGGTATGCCGCGACCGTCAGGCCGCTCGCGGCGTCCCCCCGCGCCCACCGTCGGGAGTAACGGGGCAGGCGCGGGAGGCGCAGGTGGTCCACGGGAGCACGTCACTCCTGGTCGCTGTCGGGTGTGGTCCCGAGCGGCCCGGTGATCCGGACGACTCTCACACCGCGGGGTTCGGGGCAGGCTGGTCCTGAGGTTCCGGTTCGGCGCCGCCGGAGTCGAGCCGGAACGGGGGGTACTCGTCGGTCATCAGGGCGGCGTAGGCGCCGACCCGGATCACCCAGCGGTTGAGCCCGACAACAAGATCGTAGAGGGCTCGCGGGTAGCTGCCGGTCGCCGCGAGAGTGATCGCCGCGATGAGCGCGAGCAGGCCGATCAGGCCGCCGCCCGTTCCCGCGGTCAGCAGGGCGTTGTGGCTGAGCGTCGTGCCGCCGACGAGGAACCCCACGACCAGATAGTGCGGGATGAGCAGCAGCCACCACTTGACGAGCACCAGACCGCGGGAGAGCTGGGCCGGATACGGGATCGTGAGGTGAGCCGGGTAGTCGGGCTCCTCGCCGAGGGAGAACGGCGGATAGCGGTCCGTCGCCAGCGCGCTGTAGGAGTAGTAGGACACCCGCCAGGACCAGCGCAGCACCCCCGTGTTGAAGTTGAAGATCGCCCGCGGGTAGCGGCCGGTGAACAGGATCGCCACACCGGCGACGGCCGTCAGGACGACGAACGCCACCCAGAGGAAGAACAGCACCACGTAGTGCGGGATGGCGAGGAACCACTTGACCAGCCAGAGCCAGCGCGAGAGCGGCTCGTCGAGGCGGGCATTCACTTTGATCGGGTATGGGCGGTCGTACATCACACACCCCGCTGCCGCGTTCCGGTGCTGGGAGAAGGGCCGGCCGGGGTGGTCGGGGCTCCCGCATCGGTTGCGCTGCTCGGTTCGGTTCGTCTGGTCTGTCGGGGAAGTGGTTCCCGGATCACGGGCCGAACTCAGCGACCTTCGGCAGGGATGTCGGGGGCCGCAGGTCCTGTGCCTTTCGGGAGCGACGTCCGCTCTGGCCGCCCCTGGAAGTGAGCATGCTCCCCCGTGCGGTTCGCCGCAGGCGTTGGCAGGAGGAGGCCCCCATGACGGGTGAGATCACGTTCCGGGCGCCGGTGACGGTGCCGGCCCCGACCCCGATCCGGGAAGCCGCGGAGCTGATGGACCGGGCCGGTGTCGGATCGCTGCTGGTGGTCGACGAGGGGCGCCTGGCGGGCATCGTGACGGACCGGGACCTGGCGTTGCGGGCCGTCGCCCGCGCCGTCCCGCTCGACGCCCGGATCGACGCCGTCATGACCTGCGGCGTCGTGACAGTCGGGCCTTCCGCGGGATGGGAGGAGATCACCCGGGTCTTCGCCGAGCACGCGATCCGCCGGCTCGTGGTGACCGACGGGGACACCATCGTCGGGGTTGTCGCGCTCGACGACCTGCTCGCCGCCGCGGCCGATCCGCACACCGCGGCGACCGGCCCGCGGAACGCGGCGCTCGGAGCCGTCGCCGCAGCGGAGATCGGGCATCCTCACCATGAGGGGGGCCTGCCCCTGCCGCTCGACGCGCTGCGCCCGCGGCCCCGGACCCTCAGCCGGTGGCAGGCCCGGGTGGGCGACGCCGTCGTCGTCCGTGCCGCCGTCGGGAACGGCCCGAAGCGGGACGGGGAGATCCTCGAGGTCGCGACGCCTGCCGGCGATCCCCCCTTCCTGGTCCGCTGGTCGGACGGCAGACTGAGCTACATCCACCCGGGCCCGGACGCGCGGATCCACCACTACGGTGAGCCGGTGGGCAGCGCCCGCTGACGGGCGGTCCAGGCGGGCGGCGGTCACCCGACCAGCGGTCGCGGTGTGAATGGCCGGCTGGGCGCGAGGGCCGCCGCCGCGCCCGTTGGTCCTGGCGGGCGTAAGCCGATTGGCGAGGCGACTCCGAGGCCGTATCGTCGCGCTCATGGAGAAGATCCGGGTGTTC
>NZ_SJXI01000049.1:0-64179 GCF_004337455.1 Parafrankia sp. BMG5.11
TCCCGGCCCGTGGGAGTGGGACCGGACCAGAACGAACGTGATTTCGCGGCGCTCGCCGAGGCCGCGCGGTCCGGACGGATCAGTACGGCAGGTCAACGAGCGGGGCCGGGGACCCGTCGGCATCGACCGTCCCCGGCCCCAGTGGCCCGGGTGAAGGCCGGCAGACCGCGAATGTCGTCGGCGGTCGGACCACGCGGGGGTGCCGGCGCGCTGTCAGGGACGACCGAGGGCGGGCGCCGAAACCGCGCGGCGGACCCGTGAGACGTCGTTGACGATCGTTGTTGACGCGCGCAAGGGGGCTCCGTAATGGATTATCCACTTCTGTCAGTATTCTGGATGATGCTGCTCTTCTTCGGGTTTGTCCTGTGGCTGTACCTGCTCTTCATCGTCGTATCGGATGTTTTTCGTAGTCGCGACCTCTCCGGCTGGGCGAAGGCCGGTTGGTTGGCGGCGGTAATCATCATTCCACTGCTGGGTGTCCTGGCATACACCATATTCCGTGGCGATTCAATGGGTGAGCGGGCGTTTGAGGACGCGCAGCGGCAGCATGCCTTGCATCAGGCATTTCGGCCGTCCGCGGTGCAGTCTCAGGGGGTTGCCGATGAGATGGCGAAGCTGGTCGCTCTCCGGAGGAACGGTGAGATCAGCGAGGAGGAGTTCCAGCAGGCGAAGTCGCGGGTCCTGGCCTGAGCGTGCTACGGATCTGTGAGTGTGTCGCTGCGGCGTCTGGCGCAACCTAGTCGGGCCCGGCACCAGCGCCCCGGCCGCGCCGGGGATCGCCCGCGTCCCGGACGAGTCGACGTTCCGCCGGGTCTTCGCCCTGCTCGACGCGGCCGCGCTGGATGAGGCTTCGACCACGACCATGCGGTCGTCCTCGGCCAGCTTGGCAGAGGTTCCGGGCTTTATCTACTAAATTGGTAGACATAGTTCTGGCCTGCCGGTACCGTCCCTGACATGAGCGGTCATGCAATCTTGGTCGACCGCCCGCACGTCGACTACGGGCGGGTAGCCAGCGCCCTCTGTCGACGCTGCCGCTGAGCCTGCCGCTCACTCCACGAAAGTCTCCTCGCTGATCGTCCGAACTTGCTCGTCTGACAGTTCCGACGTCGCGCACTCGTAGCTGTGCCATGCCACCAGCGCAACCGAACATCCCACCTGCGGCGGCGCCGGGCGGCTGGCCGGTCCCGCCTGGCAAACGCTCCGATGTGCGAGTTCGCCCTGACGGTCAGTCCTCCCGTCTGACACCGATTCCCGGCTGGGTGACGGCAAGGACGTCAGAGGGGACGGACGCGCTCGAACCACGTCACAGAATCAGCGCAGCAACGGAAGGCTGACATGTCACCACCCGACGCGTCGGACCTGCTCGTCGAGGCGGCGTCCCGGCAGGCGGTGCCCCCACCCGCGGTGACGTCCCGGCAGAAGGACGAATCCCCGCCAGCCTCGGACCCGCCGGGGGAGAGGGCCCGGCCCATGCCCGCCGTCGAGACGCTGTCCGGGGCCGGACTGCGGCAGCGGCGCAGCCTGCCCCGGCCGATCCGTCGGCTGTTCGGCCCCGTCCTGCTGTTGACGATCTGGCAGGTCGGCTCGGTCGTCGGTTACATCCCCGAAGACACGATCGCGGCTCCGAGCGCGGTGGCCGGCACCGGTTGGGACATGATCGTCGATGGTTCGCTGCCGGAGGCGCTGGCGGTCTCGTTGCGCCGGGTCGGCTACGGGCTGGTCCTCGGCGGGCTCGCGGGGCTGGTCCTCGGCCTGCTCTCCGGCCTGTTCCGGCTCGGCGAGGATCTCATCGACGCGCCCATGCAGATGCTGCGCACCGTTCCGTTCCTCGGCCTCATCCCGCTGCTCATCATCTGGTTCGGGATCGGCGAGGCCCCGAAGATCGCACTGGTGACGCTGGCGGTCGCCTTCCCGCTCTACCTGAACACCTACGCGGCCATCCGTGACGTCGACGAACGCCTGGTGGAAGCCGCCGGCACACTCGGGCTCAACCGCTGGCAGCTGGTCTGGCACGTCGTGCTGCCGGGATCACTGCCGGGCATGCTGGTCGGGCTGCGCTACGCCCTCGGGTTCTCCTGGCTGGCGCTGGTCATCGGTGAGCAGGTGAACGCCGACCAGGGCATCGGCTACCTGATGATGAACGCCCGCGAGTTCCTGCAGACCGACGTGATCGTGGTCTGTCTCGTCGTGTACAGCCTGCTCGGGCTTCTGACCGACGTCGTCGTCCGCCTGCTGGAAAAGGGGGCGCTGTCGTGGCGGCGCGGATTCTCGGGGCAGTGAAAGAAACCGCGGCGAACGAGAACACCGGGAATAAGAACACCACGGAGGAGAACGCCAGGCGTGGCGCCGTCACCGTACGAGGCCTGCGCCGGGTGTTCACCGATCCGGCCGTCGGAGAGAAGGCCGTCCTCGACGGGCTCGACCTGACGGTGGCCCCCGGCGAGTTCGTCGCGCTGCTCGGTCGTAGCGGCTGTGGCAAGAGCACACTGCTGCGCGTTCTGGCCGGCATCGACCGCGAGGTCGAGGGCGATGTGGTCGTCCCGACCAGACGCTCCGTCGCCTTCCAGGAGCCACGACTGTTGCCGTGGAAAAAGGTGTGGCGCAACGTCGCGCTCGGCCTCACCGGACCCGACGTGCGCCTGCGATCCCTGGCCGCGCTCGCCGAAGTGGGCCTCGACCACCGGACCGACGCCTGGCCGCTGACGCTGTCGGGTGGGGAGGCGCAGCGCGCCGCGCTGGCCCGCGCGCTGGTGCGCTCGCCGGACCTGCTGCTGCTCGACGAGCCCTGCGCCTCGCTGGACGCGCTCACCCGGCTGCGGATGCAGGCGCTGATCGTGGACCTGTGGCAGGCGGCACGGCCCGGCTGTCGTGCTGGTCACGCACGACGTGGAGGAGGCACTGCTGCTGGCCGATCGTGTCCTCGTGATGGCCGACGGCGGGATCGCCCAGGACGTCCCGGTCGAGGTCGACCGGCCTCGCCGGCTCGACGACCCCGAAGTCGGACGGCTGCGCACCCAGCTGCTCGGCCTGCTGGGGGTTCCGGTGTGACCTCGGCCGGCGCCCGCGCTGTTCCCGGCTCTCCCGCCGACGTCCCGAGAGACAGACAGACCGGCCGACGGGCCGGCCGACGGACCGAAACCGAAGGAGAACCACCCGTGTCCACCCTCGTCCGCCGCCGCCCGCGGTGGGTCGTCGTCCCGCTGGCCGCGGCGCTCGCCTTCGGTGCCGCCTGCTCGTCGAACGGCGACACCACCACCCCGGACACCGCGGCGGGCCCCGTCGACCTGTCGACGGTCACTCTCAAAGTCGGCGACCAGAAGGCCGGCACCAAGGCGCTGCTCGGCGCCGCGGGCCTCCTGGACGATCTTCCGTACAAGATCGAGTGGAGTTCGTTCACCTCAGGGCCACCCCTCCTCGAAGCGCTGGCCGCCGACGCCATCGACCTCGGCGGCGTCGGCGAGACCCCGCCGATCTTCGCGGCGGCCTCGGGTGCCGAGCTGACGCTGGTGTCGGCCTACGAGGGTGACTCGGCCGGCGCGGCGATCCTGGTCAAGGACGCCTCGTCGATCAGGACCGTCTCGGACCTGCGGGGCAGGAAGGTCGCCGTCGCCAAGGGCTCGTCAGCGAACTACCACCTGCTCGCCGCACTGGACAAGGAAGGCCTGACCTTCGGCGACATCGACCCGGCCTACCTGCAGCCGCCGGACGCGCTGGCGGCGTTCAACAACGGCAGCGTGGACGCGTGGGCGATCTGGGACCCCTACACCGCCATCGCCGAGCAGAACCTCGGCGCCCGGGTGCTGGTGAACGGCGAGGGCGGCCTCAGCACCGGCCTGACCTTCCTGGCCGCCCGCCCGGAGGCGGTGGCCGACCCCGGCAGGCACGCCGCGATCGCGGATTTCCTGGCCCGACTGCGTAAGGCCTACACCTGGACGACCGAGAACCCGGACGCGTGGGCGCAGGCGTGGGCCACCGAGACCGGTCTGACGACCGAGATCGCCAAGGTGGCGCTGGGCCGCGAGAACCGGGTCTGGATCCCGCTCGACGACGACGTCGCCAAGCGGCTGCAGGTGGTGGCGGATGCCTTCACCGACGCCGAGCTGATCCCCCGCGAGGTGGTGGTGGCCGACTTCGTCACCGACGAGTTCAACGACGCGGTCCCGGCGTCGGTCACTCCCTCAGCGGTGGCGTCGTCGTCCGTTCCGGCAACGCCGGCCAAATCGTGACCATCCACCCGCACTGGTTCCCGCCCGCCTCGCGCCCCGGGTTCTCCGAGCCGCCGCCCCTGATCCCGTCGGCCCGCAACTCCTCCCGGAAGGAAGCCGCACCATGACCAGCCCGGCCGTTGTGGACGTCGACCTCGACGTCACCCCCCTGACTCTCCGCATCGGCGCTCGCGTCGACGGTGTCCGCCTGTCCGGCGATCTCGACGCCGCGACCGTGGCGGCGCTGCGCCAGGCGCTGCTGAAGCACAAGGTGCTGTTCTTCCGGGGGCAGCATCACCTGGACCCCGACAGCCAGATCGCCTTCACCCGCACGTTGGGGGAGCTCACGCTGGCGCACCCGACGCAGACGTCGCTGGCCGGCTACCCGATCATCCACGAGCTGGACGCCTCCAAGGGCGGCCGGGCGGGCGCCTGGCACACCGACGTGACGTTCGTCGTCAACCCACCGGCGATCTCGGTGCTCCGGGGCGTGGAGATCCCGCCGACCGGCGGCGACACGGTCTGGGGCAACACCGCCACCGCCCTGACCGACCTCCCGCTCGAGCTCCAGGCGCTCGCCGAGAGCCTGCGGGTCTTCCACACCAACCAGCATGACTACGGCCTGCGTCGGCAGGACCTCGAAGGGCTGCCGGAGGAGTTCATCGCGAAGTTCGAGGAGTTCCGCTCCATCGAGTTCGAGGCGGAGCACCCCGTCGTCCGGGTCCACCCCGAGACAGGCGAACGCGCCCTGGTGCTCGGCGGATTCGTCAAGCAGCTCAAGGGAGTCTCGCAAACCCAGTCGGCACTGCTGCTGAACATCTTCGCCGAGGTCGTCAGCCGGCCCGAGAACCAGGTTCGCTGGCACTGGAACACCGGCGACGTCGCGATCTGGGACAACCGGGCGACCCAGCACTACGCCGTCAACGACTACACGACCGAGCCCCGAATCGTGCACCGCGTGACGGTGGCGGGCGACCTCCCGGTCGGTACCGACGGCCGGCCGAGTGTCGTCCGAGCCGGTGACTCGTCGGCCTACTCGCCGATCGCCGGTGCGCCCGACGCGCCTCGGCCCTGACCCCGCCTGTGGGCCGGTGTCAGCCGGGCACCGAAGCGGCGGCGAGTTCGCGGACGACCTCGGCGAACCCGGCCACGAGCGGGTCGGAGGCGCTGTTCACCCAGGCGAGGGCGACCCGTAGCGGCTCGACGTCTAGTTCGGGGCGACACAGCCCAGCAGTCGGCCGTCGCCGTCGAAGTACCCGGCCAGGAGGGGCAGGCGCGTGTCGCCAGGCCAGACCTCGGCCTGCCTGGACGCTACGCCCGCCTGCCATGGTGGGGAGATCGAGCTTGATCAGAACCCGCCGGGCAGATGGGGGTATCGACAGGCGCCTGCCACCTGTACAGCCTTCAGTTCTGCGTCGGTGCCTCCGGCTGGAGCCCCGGCTTGGTGGCGGTGATGCCAATGCACTCCCGAAGGATGCCGACGTTGAAGTCCGCGCCCGGATCGTTGACCGGGTGGTTGTTGACTTCTGTGATGTGTCCCACCTCGTGGAGCAGGGCGACGACCCGGAGCTCGTCGAGTGTCGGCTCCTGATCGAGCTGATACGTCCCGAAGATCGACCGCAGTGTCGACGCCGAGCTCTCATAGAAACTGGGGAAAAGTGTGATGACTCCCTTCTGTCCGCCCGGGAACACCACAGCATTCGCATCGTAGGTCGCGACAGTGTTCGGGACCTGCATGTCCGGAACAGGTGAACTGATGATGACGGCGTTGCGTAGTGCGTCCCTGGCCTGAGACCCCTCGAGTTCGGAGATGTGCCCGTTACAGCTATCGAAGGAGTCCAGGACGTACTGTGCCCTGTCCCGGACAGTGCGGAAGATCTCGGCGCGGGTGCGCTGTACCGGCGTCGGGGGCGGGGGCGGCGGGTTCTGCACCGGCACGAACTGCGGGTTCGGGTCGATGAAGCCGCCGGACCCGATGATCTCCCAGATGAACTGCTGGAGACAGTCGTCACTGGTATCCCAGACCGCGAACGCGCTCAGGTTGCAGGACACAGCCTCGGCCGGCGCCGGAACGGCGACGGCCTGGACCGCGCCGAGCATTGCGGTAGCCGCCGTCATCACAGCGAAGGAACGCCGTAGCCGCGCTCCGCGGCGTGGGCGAGCTTCCTCTCCGGTCGGTGCAGACGCCCGTCTGATCCTCATGGACGATGGCCTTCCTTTCGAAACGGTTCGGTGGAGGTGGGAGCGAGGGCGGCGGCATGGCCGCTGCGGCCGGCTGCCGGCGCGAGGACATCGGTCGCCGCGGTCGAGCACCGCAGTACCGAATCGGCGAAGAAGGCGCACCACCGGTCCACGTCCCCGGCGCGGTACGCCGCGTGCGCCGCCCGGTAGGCCGCCGCGTTAGCCAGGAAGTACAGACCCATCGGGGCCACCAGATCGCGGACCAGCCCGCGCCGGCGGGGCATCACCTGCAGCAGCCAGCGGCCCAGGCGGCCGTTGCCGTCCGTGAACGGGTGAATCAGGACGAGCTGTGCGTAGCCGATGGCGACCTGCGCCACCGGGCACAGGTCCTCCCGGTCCAGAAAGGCCGCCAGGTCGGCGAGCAGCCGGTCGAGTTCCTCGACCGGCGGCGGGACGAACTGCGCCCGAGCGGGCGTGGGCACACCGCCGATCCAGACGACACCGGTCCGCACGGTGCCCCCGCCGGGCGCGACGGCCCGGTGGGCGCGCCGCAGTTCGTCGGGGCCGATCCGGCGGGCGGTCACGGCGTCCGCGCAGGCCCGAGTGAATCGACGGAGCTGCTCGTCACCGACATGCCCGGGCGCCACCACGCGTCCAGCGGCCAGTGCGGCAATCTGCCGCGACGACAGGCATTCCACCCCGAGCAGCGCCCGGACGCGGGCACGTGTCCCCGCTCGGCCCGCCACAGCGTCCAGCAGCCGCATCCCGTCCGCGGCCGCGGTCAGCGTCGGCGCGCCGACCAAGTCGCCGACGAGTGCCGGAACAAGCATGTCGTACCGGGTGCCGTCCTTCCACACCCGGGTGACCCGCCGTTCGATACCTGCCATGCACACAATTCGCGCCGGGTGCGCCGCCGGATCACATCAGTTCGAGTTCCGGGCGGTGGGCCGGCCGGCGGCGCCGGAAGCGGTCCTTCGAGGGCTACGGCGATCACGCGCAAACGACCTCGCCGCATCACCCGGTCGCTGAGTTACCTCGACCGCTGAACCGACAGGACTGGCCGGTCTAAAGTTGACAGCGGCGTCGCGGAGTTGGCAGCGGGTGTGATTCCTCGCTTGATCCCGGTGGAGGCCGTCGGTCGTGAAGTTCCTGGCCAGCACGTTGGTACCCAAACAGAGCACCGGCGCCGGGCGTCCACCGCTCAGTCAGCGCGACCGGTTCCGTGAGGTCGTGGACCTTGCCCTGTGGGCCGAGCGGATCGGCTACGACGCCTTCGGAGTCGGGGAGCGGCACAACCCGGCCCTGTTGTCCTCGTCGCCGGCGGTGATCCTGTCGCACATCGCGGCGCGGACGACCCGGATTCGCCTGGTCACCACCGTCGCCGTGCTGTCCCTGACGGATCCCGTCCGGGCGGCCGAGGATTACGCGACCCTCGACCATCTCAGCGACGGCCGCCTCGATCTGATCATCGGCAAGGGCGGCGATCCGGTCGCACCGGGTGTCTTCGACGTCGCCGACGCCGATCTGTGGGACCGCCTGGAGGAGGGCTACGAACTGGTCCGCCGGCTGTGGCGGGAGGAGAACGTCACCTGGGAGGGCCGCTTCCGCCCGAAGCTGACCAACGCGACCATCGAGCCCCACCCGTTGCAGCGGCCGGCTCCCCGCGTGTGGCACGGCTCGGCCACCAGTCCCCGCTCCACCGAGCTCGCCGCACGCTGGGGTGATCCGCTGTACTCGGCCAACGGACTGCGCAGGGTCGACCACTATCTGGATCTCGTTCGCCACTACCGGGAGCGGCTCGCCTTCCACGGCCACGAGCCCGACACCGCCTTGGTCGCGGTCGGCGTGCACTCACCGATCATCACCGACCGCTCCCAGGACGCACTGGCGATCACCCGGCCCGCCTACGAGGTCTCGGTCCGCGAGCACTTCGGTGACCGGGCCGCCTTCCCGTTCGACTCCCTGGAAGATTTTCTGCAGAACGGATCGGCGCTGGTGGGAACGGCTGAGCAAATAGCCGAGAAGCTCATGGGCCTGCAGCAGAAGTTCGGCAATCAGGTCTTCGGGGTCGGCGTGGAGGGCTTCTTCTCCACCTACACGAACGAGCTGGGCTCGACCCGCGACCACCTCGAGCGTTTCTTCGCCGAGGTGGCCCCGATCCTACGGTCGGAGATCCCCAGCACGATCTGGGAGACAGGGCCGGTCGCCGCCCAGCCGGTGTAGCTTCCGGACCTGGCCACCCACGGCGTTCACCTGCTGGTGATCCCGCGCGCCCAGCGTTCGAGCCTGCGGAACTGGCTGGCGTGGAACACCAGTGGGCTGATGTCGTGGTCGGCGTCCAGGTCGTGCACGCGCAGCACGACGATGTCGTGGTCGCCGGCGCGTACCTGCTGGTCGATGCTGGTTTCGATCCAGGCGCTGGCCCCGTCCAGCAGAACGGCCCCGTCGTCGGTCACCCGCCAGCGCAGCTCGGCGAAGCGGTCGCCCTGCCTGCCCGCGAGCTGACGGGCCGCCCGTTCCTGCTCGGCGCTGAGGATGCTCAGCCCGAGCCGCGGCGCGGCGCGCAGCGCGGGCCAGGTGCTGGACGTGTGGCCGATGCACAGCGAGACCAGCGGCGGGTCCAGGGAGACCGAGGTGAACGAGCTTGCCGCGATCCCCACCGGCACATCCTCGACCAGCGCCGCCACCGCCGCCACGCCCGAGGGGAAGGCCCCGAAGACGTTCCGCAGCCGCCCGGGATCGAAGATCTGCGTCGCGGCCCGTCCGGCGGTCGGCACGTCGCCGAGGACACCGCGGTGCGGCGGGGGAGCGGTGCGGTGGTAGGTCATGGGATCACACTCCTGCCCCTTCGGGGAACGCGCCGCCGACGGCACCGCCGCGCGGGACGCCGGTGCCGTCGCGGCCTGGACTCAGGAAATAAGTGCCGGCTCCGTGGCCGCGGGGGCCGTCGCGGCCACGGAGCCGGTGCCGAGGACGGGCGCGGTGTCGACAGCGGAGTGCTGCTGCTGGCGGCGGGCCGCGGTGTGCCGGTTCTCCGGGATGGGCAGGCCGAGGTTGCCGCGCAGCGTCGTGGACTCGTACTCGCTGCGGGCGATGCCCCGTTCACGCAGGAGCGGCAGCACCTGGTCGACGAACTGGGCGAACTCGCTGGGCACCGTCACCATGATGTTGATGCCGTCGAAGCCGCCGTTCTCGAACCAGCGCTCGATCTCGTTCGCGACGGTGCGCGGTGAGCCCACGAACGGCGAGCGGAACGCCTCGAGCTGGTGTTCGACCACCTGGCGCAGCGTGAAGTTGTTCTCCCGGGCCAGCTTCTTGATCCCGTCCGCCTGGGTCCGGAAGCTGAGCGCGCCCGCGTCGCCGACCTCGGGGAACGGCGCGTCCAGGTCGTACTGCGAGAAGTCGTGCCAGCCGAAGGGACGGCCGAGTTCGGCCAGCGCCCGCTCGAAGCTCTTCGCGCCGAGGGCCGCGTCCTCCTTGGCACGGGCCTCCTCGTCGGTGTCGGCGATGATCGGGAAGATGCCCGGGATGACGAGCAGCTGCTCGGGGTTGCGCCCCTTGGCTGCCGCGCGCGCCCGCAGCTCGCTGCGGAACGCCTGCGCCTGCTCGAGGGTCTGGGCGTGGCTGAAGATCGCGTCGGCGATGCTCGCCCCCAGGTCGCGGCCCTCTTCCGAATCACCCGCCTGGAAGATCACCGGCTGGCCCTGGGGGGTGCGCTCGAGGTTGAGCGGCCCGACCACAGAGAAGTACTCGCCCTTGTGGTTCAGCGCGTGCTGGCGGTCGCGGTCGAAGAAGACGCCGCGGTCCTTGTCCCGGGGGAAGGCGTCGGCCTCGTAGGAGTCCCACAGCCCCTGCGCGATCCGGACGTGCTCGTGCGCCCGCCCGTACCGCGTGGCGTAGTCGTAGTGCTCGTCGCGGCTGTAGTTGCCCGCGGTCCCGGCGTCACCGCTGGTGACGACGTTCCAGCCGGCCCGGCCGCCGCTGATGTGGTCGAGCGAGGCGAGCCGGCGGGCGACGTTGAACGGCTCGTTGTAGGAGGTGGTGATCGTCCCCACCAGGCCGATGTGGCTGGTGTGCACGGCGACCGCGGACAGCAGCGTCAGGGGCTCGAGCCGGCTGAGGTAGTGGTTTGGCGAGTCCGGGGTGATGAACTGGCTGTCCACGATGAAGATGTGGTCGAACTTCGCGGCCTCCGCCTGCTGCGCGCGGGCGATGTACCAGCGGATGTCCACGCTGGCGTTGCCCGGGATCTCGGGGCTGAGCCAGGTGTTGTGCTGCCCGGGGCCGCCGACCCCGAAGAGGACGGCACCCAGCTTGAGCGTGCGAGCGGACATCGGTGGAACCTTCCTGATGATCGCGCGACGAGCGCGTGGGGGTGGCCCCGTCCACCGGATCGCGCCGGATCCGGTATGACGGGCGCGCCGGTGGGACGGGAGGGGATCTGAACGGGATGTGCCGCCTCGTCCTCCGGTCGGCGCCTCGCACGGACTGGTCAGGTCAGATCGGCGACGGTGCGGATCGATGGTGACGCAGGGCAACCGGGAGTCGGTCCTCGGCCCGATCGGGTCGGCGGACGGATCGGGTCAGCGACAGCGGGTGGCCTGACTGCGTGCATGGTCCAACCAGCGACGACACGTGAGCAGCACGGTGGTCGACTGGGCCATGCCGATCAGCATGCGGGGTGCCTGACCGGATGTCCAACGACGCTTCGCGATGGAGACCCATCACGACTCGTGATGATTTTCTATTATCCCGATGAACATAAAGAGTTTGACAAGTAGCGTGTGTGGCATGCGCCGGACTCTGGACATCGCGCCGCTGCGCAGCTTCGTGGCTGTCGCGGACTGTGGCGGTTTCCAGCGGGCCGCGACGGCACTGCATCTCAGCCAGGCGGCGGTGAGCCAGCACGTGCGCCGCCTCGAATCCGCCACCGGACGGGTCCTGGTCGAGCGCCAGGGGCGTGGATCCCAGCTCACCCGGGACGGCGAGCAACTGCTCGGCCAGGCCCGGCGGATCCTGAGCCTGCACGACGAGACCCTGCACGGCTTCGGCCTGGAGGAGATCGAGGAGACCGTGCTCATCGGCTCGACCGAGCACGGCGCGGCCCAACTGTTGCCGGTCCTCGCCGCGGTCCTGGGGCAGTCGCTGCCGCAGCACCGCGTCCGGTTCCGCATCGACCGGGGCACCACGCTGCGCGAAGGGCTCGAGGCCGGCCGGATCGACCTGGCGTTGCTGATCGGCCCGGCCGACGACCCGCGCACGTGGCCGGTCGGCGAGCTGGAGCTGACCTGGTACTCCGCCCCGGCCTGGCGGCGGCCGGCGGCGGCGCAGCCGATCTCGGTGGTGGCCTTCGACCAGCCCTGCGCGCTGCGGTCCCGGGCCCTGGAGACGCTGTCGCTGCACGCGATCGAGACGGTGATCGGCGCGGAGGCCATGCAGCTCGCCGGTGTGCAGGCGGCGGTCGGGGCCGGTCTGGGGATCGCGTTGATGGCGACCTTCGGTCAGACCCCCGAGGGCCTCGTCGCCCGCGACGACCTGCCCAGGCCGGCCCCGCTGCCGCTGGCCCTCTGGGCCAGGCAGGGCCTTCCCGCGGAGACCTCGCAGCGCGTCGCGGAGGCACTGCGGCAGGTGCTCGCGCAGCTGCCGGCCGCGCAGCGGAACGCCACGCATCTCGAACTCGCCACAGGAGCCTGACGGGAGCCAGCGCACCATGTCGCTCACCTCAATCCCCGGCGCCTCACCTCGCGCCCGGCCGGGCACCTCCGTGGTGATCGCGGCGGTGCTGCCGAGCCCGTTCGTCGACCAGGTCCGCTCCCGGCTCGGCACCGAGGCACACGTCGTCGACGTCCTCGGTGGAGAGGCCGTGCCGGCGGAACCGCCCGGACCGGTGACAGCGCTGGTGATGCCCGCGGTGCTGCGTGGCGCGCGGCCGCGCGCCGTGCTGGCGGCGGTCGACCGGGCCGACTGGGTGCACTTCCTGTCGACCGGTGTCGACGGCTTCCCACTCGATCGCCTTTCCGGCCGCGCGGTGACGTGCGGCCGAGGGGCGAACAGCCCGGCGATCGCCGAGCTCACCGTCAGCCTGCTGCTCGCCGCCGAGAAGCGGATCCCGCAGATCTGGGAGGCCGAGACGAACGAGCCGTTCCTCACCGAGCCGCTGGGCACTCTCGTCGGTCGGACGGTAGGGCTGATCGGATTCGGGTCCATCGGTCAGGAGCTGGCTCGCCGGCTGGACGGGTTCGGGACCCGGTTGCTGGCCCTGCGTCGCAGCGGACGCCCGGCCGAACAGCCGACCGTGACCGTGGTGCGGACCCTGCCCGAGCTGGTCGGCGAGGCGGACCACCTCGTCGTGGCCGCGCCACTGACCCCGGACACGGACCGGCTGCTGGACGACGCGGCGTTCGCCGTCACCAAGCCCGGTCTGCACCTGGTCAACGTCGCCCGGGGGCGGATCGTCGACACCGACGCGCTGGTCCGGGCGCTGGCCGCCGGGACGGTGTCCCGCGCCAGTCTGGACGTCACGGACCCCGAACCGCTGCCGGCCGACCATCCGCTGCGCCATGACGCCCGCGTCCGGATCCTGCCGCACCTGTCCTGGTCGGCTCCCGGCGGCCTCAGTCGCGGCTTCGACCTCTTCGCCGACAACCTGCAACGCTGGCGCGCGGGCCGGCCGCTGCATGGCGTCGTCGACGTCGAGGCCGGCTACTGACTCGGATGGAACTCTCCAGGGATGACCCGGACGAGAGCAGGTTCGACCTCTACCTACCACCCTGAGGCGACGCGCGGCGCGGCGACCGTGCTGTGCGACCGGGCGGTGCTGCCGAGAGAATTATCTTGACTGAGTACAAATTTTTTGGTCAAGCTACTCGCCATGAGCAGAAGCAGGTTGAGCCTCGAAGAGCGCGTGCAACTGCTGGAGGACCGGGAGGAGATCCGGCAGAGTCTGATCGACTACGGCGAGCTGCTCGACGCACGTGACCTCGATGCCTGGGCCGAGCTGTGGGCGGAGGACGGCGAGTTCGAGATGAGTACGGGTCGGACGGCACGCGGGCGGGCCGCGATCAGGGAGATGCTCGCCGCGGTGATGGAGAAGAACCCGCCGGCAGTTGTCCGCATGGAGATGAACCCGCGGATCACCGTCGACGGTGACACCGCCCGTTCCACGATGCTCTACGGAGTCGGCCGCACCCAGGACGACGGGCTGACCCGCGTCATCTGGTTCGGACACCACCACAGCCGGCACGTGCGCACTCCGGACGGCTGGAGGATCCACTACCGCCGCAACACCGTCGACCTGCCGGAGACCGGCCACCCCTGAACCGGACCCGGTGTTCCGCGGAACACCGGAACACCGGCGCCGTACGTCGGCTCGCGCCCCGTCGTGCGGGGGTCAGCCGGGGTAGTTGGCGAGTGCGACGGCCGGGGCGCAGGCGGCGCGTGCGGTGCGGGCGGGTGCGCCGAGCAGGTAGCCCTGGCCGAAGTCGATGCCGGCGTCGATGGCGACCCGCAGCTCGGCGGTGTTCTCGATGCCCTCGGCGATCACGCAGCCGCCGATCTCCGCGGCGACGTCCACGATGGCGGCGGCGACGGCGCGGCGGGCGGGGTCGCCGTCCATCCCGTGGGTGATCAGGTAGTCGAGTTTCACGATCTCGGGCCGCAGGTGGATGAGCTGTTCGAGGCCGGCGTAGCCGGTGCCGATGTCGTCCACCGCGATCTGGGCGCCGAGCGCGCGCAGCGCGTGGATGCCGCGCATGACCACCGGGTCGGCGCTGAAGTACTCGTGCTCGGTGATCTCGACGATCAGTCGTTCGCAGGCCGGGAACGGGGCCAGCAGGCCGACCAGACCGGAGGTGATGGTGGCCGGTGAGGCGTTCACGGCGAGGGTGACCGAGCGGGGCAGCTCGGACATCACGGTCAGTGCGCGCCGGATGGCCGTCAGCTCGAGGTCCGTGCCGAGCCCGACGCTGCTGGCGACGGCGTACCAGCCCTCCGGGTCGTCGGTCGATCCCGGGAAGCGTGACAGTGCCTCGACTCCCACCACGCCGCCATCGGAGAGGTCGACCACCGGCTGGAAGACGATCTGCGGGCCACCGGCGTCGATGAGGTCGTTGATCACCCGGGAGACCCGGCTGCGCGTCTCCCACACCCGGTGCAGGTCGATGACGGCGTCGCTGAGGAACGCGGCCAGCAGGCTGAGGAACCGGCCGTCGCGTTCGCGCAGCTCCGGGCGGGGCTGGTGCGCGAGGCAGCCAAGGATGCCGTAGATGTCGTTGTCGTTGTCGTAGACCGGCGTGGCCACGTACGCCCCGATACCCAGTACCTGGACGGTGCCCGCGCCGGCGGTCCGCGGGTCGCGGTGGGTGTCGGGGATGATGACCGGCTGATTGTGGGCAAGTACCTGGGCGTACAGAGCCGCCTCGCGGCGGATCGTGCTGCCCGGCGCGATGCCGAAACCGGCCGCGTCGCCGTTGACGACCTGTAGCACCAGCAGGTTGCCCTCGACCCGGCCCAGCCAGGCGAGATCCATGCCGAGGTGGCGGCGCAGCACCCCGAGCAGGTCGGCCACCGCGGGGTCCGGTTCCACGACCTCGATCGGTGGGCCCAGTGGCGACGCCGGACGCGCCATGGGCACCACCTCCTCGCTACGGCATGCCCAGGCCGGTGCGGCACACACACCGCGGCACGGCCGAGGGCTCCCGAGGAGTCAGAGCCAGCCGTTGCGGCGGAACGCCCGGTACAGGAACAGGCAGGCGGTCGCGATCGTCACCAGCACGGCCGGATAGCCCCAGACCTGCCGCAGCTCGGGCATGTGCTCGAAGTTCATTCCGTAGATCCCGGCGACCGCGGTGGGCACGGCCCCGATCGCCACCCACGCACTGATCTTGCGCATGTCCTCGTTCTGCGCGATGGTCACCTGCGTCAGTGTCGCCTGCAGGATCGACGACAGCAGCTCGTCGAGGTGGGTGATCCGTTGTGTGGCCTGCACGAGATGGTCGAAGACGTCCCGAAAGTGGTCGCGCACATGCGGGTCGATCATCGGCAGTGGGGTGTCGGACAGCGACCGCAGCGGGGCGGTCAGCGGGCTCACCGCGTGCTTGAACTCGAGGATCTCGCGCTTGAGCTGGTAGAGCTTCTCCACCGACGGCCGCGCCGAGTGCTCGAACACCGACGCCTCGGCGGCGTCCACGTCGGCCTCGATGCGGTCGACGACCGCCAGGTAGTCGTCGACGACCCGGTCGCACACGCCGTGCAGCACCGCGGACGGCCCGTGGCGCAGCATCTCCGGCCGTCCCTCCAGCTGGCCGCGCAGCTGCTGGAGCCCACCGTGCGCACCGTGGCGGACGGTGACGACGAAGTCGGAGCCGATGAAGACCATCACCTCGCCGGTGACGACGACCTCGGTGTCCGCGGTCAGCTCGCCGTGCTCGACGTAGCGGGCGGTCTTGAGCACCACGAACAGCGTGCTGCCGTACCGTTCGATCTTGGGTCGCTGGTGGGCGACGACGGCGTCCTCCACGGCGAGCGCGGGCAGGCCGTAGATGCCGGCGATGGATTCCAGCTCGGAGTCGGTGGGCTCGAACAGGCCCAGCCAGGCGAACGCGCCATGGTGACGGCGGGCGATGTGCGCGGCGGTCAGCATGTTCGACCCGTCGGGGACCCGCTGGCCGTCGGCGTAGACGTGGCAGGCGACGACCTGCCCGGAACGGACCTGCTCGGCGGTGGGCGTCGGGGGCCGCTTGGGACGGGTGCGCACCAGCGACACCGGGCGCGCCAGGGCACCGGCGAGCAGGTCGCGCAGCAACCCGCTGCCGTGCTCGAGGTCGAGCCCGTCGTCGAGCCCGTTGCTGTCGTGTCCGTGCCCGTGGTGTCCGCCGGTGCCGGAGCCGTCCTGGTCGTGCCCGTTCACGCCGTTCTCCTCCGCGAGCTCGCTGCGGCCCCTGTCCGGCCCGGAGTCCATCCTTGCGGACGGCGCAGGCGGCCCCGGCCCCGGATGAGCCCTGGGCCCACGGCAGTGACCGCGGCGGGACGAACAGTGGCGGCCGGTCGCCGCGCCCTGTCCTCAACCAACTGGTTGACGACCTGGGTGAGGCGACCTAAGCTCGGTATTCAACCAATCGGTTGAGGAAGTGGCCGGCTGATCGTGGCCGGCCTGGGGAATGCGGAGGGGGAGTGCCGGTGGTGGCGGCGGACACGCTGTCCCGGGTGTTCTCGGCGCTGGCGGACCCGACCAGGCGCGACATCGTGGCGCGCCTGGCGGTGGGGGACGCCACCGTCAACGAGCTCGCCGCACCCTACGACATGACCGTCCAGGCGGTGTCCAAGCACCTGCGGGTGCTGCAGGACGCCGGCCTGGTCAGCAGCGGCCGGCAGGCACAGCGGCGTCCGATGCACCTGGAGGCCGACGTCCTCGACCTCCTGACGACGTGGCTCGAGCGGTACCGCCGCCAGGCCGAGGAGCGCTACCGGCGCCTCGACGACGTCCTGCGCGCCATGCCCGACGACGTCGACCCGATGCCGCCCCGCCACCCACCCGACCTGACCGAGTCACCCGACCCGACCCGACCGAACCGACGACCTGACCTGGCCTGACCGCCGAGCCTGACAGGAGCATCGACATGCCCGCCACCGACACGAACCCGACCACGATGAGGTCCGCCCGCCCGGGCTGATCGTGCAGACAGGCTCAGGCCTTCGGGCCGCCGGCGACGTAGAGGACCTGGCCGGACACGAAGCCGGCGCCCTCGCCGACGAAGAACGACACCGCGTGGGCGATGTCGTCGACCTCGCCGGGCCGGGCGACCGGGATCTTCGACTTCGCCACGGCCAGGTAGTCCTCCCAGCCGACACCCAGGCGCTCGGCGGTCGCCCGCGTCATGTCGCTGACGATGAACCCGGGCGCCACGCAGTTCACCGTGATGCCGAACTTGCCCAGCTCGATCGCCAACGTCTTGGTGAAGCCCTGCAGGCCGGCCTTGGCGGCCGAGTAGTTCGCCTGGCCGCGGTTGCCCAGCGCGGAGATGCTGGAGAGGTTGACGATCCGGCCCCACTTCGCGTCCACCATGTACTTCTGGGTGGCCCGGGCGGTCAGGAACGAGCCACGCAGGTGGACGCCCATGACCGCGTCCCAGTCGCCCTCGGTCATCTTGAACAGCATGTTGTCGCGGGTGATACCGGCGTTGTTGACCAGCACCGTCGGCGCGCCGAGCTCGGCGGCCACCCGGGCGACGGCCGCGTCCACCGCGGCGGCGTCGGAGACGTCGGCACCCAGGGCGATCGCCTTCCCGCCCGCGGCCGCGATCGCGTCCACGGTGGTCTTGGCCGCTGACTCCTCGAGGTCGAGCACGGCCACCGCCATGCCGTCACGGGCCAGGCGCTGCGCGATGGCGGCGCCGATGCCGCGGGCCGCTCCGGTGACGATCGCGACGCGGGACGGGGCTTCGGACACGGACCGGCTCCTCACACCAGACGCCACGCGCGACGGCGTGGCGATCGGACACACGCCGGCAGCCGTCCGCCGCGGGCGAGTCGCCGGTGCGACCGGACCACCGCCGGCACCGGGCCCACACCGGCCCGGCGGCCTAAAGTCAACCGGTTCGCGGCCCCGAACGCCACCGGTCGACAACGTCGCCGGTCGGGTGCTCAAGCCGCGCGGGCGGGGCGGCGCAGGAGGGCCACGGCGGGCACGATTCCGGCGACGGACAGGGCGGCGGTGACCCACCAGACCCGGGTGAACAGGTGCAGCGGGATGCCGCTGGCCACCGACGACTCGCCGAGCACCGCGATGGTGACGGCGACGCCCAGGGCGATGCCGGTCTGGCGCACCATGTTGACGACCGCGGAGCCGGTCGCGAACGACTGCGGGGGCAGCGACGCGGCGGCCGTGGACATCATGGTGGGCAGGGTCAGGCCGACGCCGATCCCGGTGAGGGTCATGCCGCCGAGCACGCCGGAGACGTAGTCCGGCTCCGTGGTGATCGCGAGCGCCCACCAGGCGACCCCGCCGCCGAAGATGACACTGCCCAGCCCGATGACGCTCGCCGGCCCGTAGCGGGCGATCAGCCTGCCGGTGATGCCGAACGAGACGAGCGGGACCATGAGCGGCCCAGGCGCCATGGCCAGGCCGGCCTGCAGCGCGGACCATCCCCACTGGCCCTGCTCCCAGAGCACGATCGACAGCAGCATCGCGCCGAAGGAGGCGGAGAAGAACAGCGCGACGACCGAGGCGCCGGTGAAGTGCCGGGAGGTGAACAGGGACGGGTGCACGAGCGGGTTCCGGCTGGTGGCGCAGTGGACGGCGAACAGGACGAGCAGGCCGACCCCGCCGGCGAGGGATCCCACCAGCGCCGCCGAGGACCAGCCCCAGTCCGGCCCCCGGACCAGCCCGGCGGTCAGCAGGCCGACCCCGCCGGTGGCCAGCAGCACACCGACGGCGTCGGGCCGCTCGGTCGGCTGGCCGGCCAGGCGTGGCAGCCGGCGCCAGCCGACGACGAGGGCCGCGAGGCCGACCGGGACGTTGACGAGGAACGCCCAGCGCCAGCTGGCGGCGACGAGCAGCCCGCCGACGACCGGGCCGATCGCCGCCGACATCCCGCCGACGGCGGTCCAGGTGCGCACGGCGCCCTGACGGCGCTCGGGTTCGTGGGCCGCGAGCACCAGACCCAGTGAGGTGGGTGTCACCAGCGCGGCCCCGGCGGCCTGCACGAGCCGGAAGCCGATCAGCATGTCGACGGTGGTGGCCGCCGCGCAGGCCGCCGACGCGAGCGTGAACACCGCGACGCCGAGCAGGAAGCCGAGGTCGCGGCGGTACCGGTCGGCGAGCCGTCCGAAGAAGACGAGCAGCGCCGCGTAGACGACCGCGTAGCCGTTGAGCACCCACGACAGCCGGCTCAGGTCGGTCTCGCCGAGATCGTGGGCGATCTGCGGCAGCGCGACGTTGACGATGAACAGGTCGAGGCTCGCCAGGATCACGCCACTGCAGACGATCAGCAGAACCTCGCGTCCGGACGCCTCGCGGCGTCGTGAGGGCGAGACGCCCCGGTCCATCATCAGTTCTGTCATGCAACTGAACTTAGGGCGCTGGCGTTCCGTCACGCAACTGACTAACGTGCCGGTCATGGAGCGCAAGAGCTTCGCGGACATGAACTGCTCGGTGGCCCAGTGCCTCGAGGTCGTCGGCGAGTGGTGGACGATGCTGATCCTGCGCGACGCCTTCCTGGGGGTGAGCCGCTTCGACGACTTCCAGCGGCGGCTCGGGATCTCCCGCAACGTGCTCACCCAGCGCCTCACCGGTCTGGTCGAGGCCGGCGTCCTGGCCAGGACCGCCTACCGGGAGCATCCGCCGCGCTACGACTACCGGCTCGCCGACAAGGGCCGCGACCTGTGGCCGGTGCTGTCCGCGATGCGGCAGTGGGGCGACCGGTACGCCGCGCCCGCGGGCCCGCCGGTGAACGTGCGGCACCGCGGCTGCGGCGAGGTCTTCCACACGGTGCCCACCTGCTCGCAGTGCGGCGAGCAGGTGGGCCCGGGCGACGTCCGCGCGGTCGTCGGCCCCGGCGGCAGCGCGGATCTCCTGCCCGCCCGGTCAGCGCAGGCCTGAGCGTACGAAGGCGTCGACGACCTGCCGCTGGAACGCCAGACAGATGCGGTGGGGGAGCGGCGTGTCCGCCCCGCGCCCCTGCGCGGTGTCCCGAGACTCAAGATAGTCAACGGTGTTGACGCCACCGCCTTCCAGTTTATGATCTTGATCAGTCGGCCACCGACTCCTCCTTGAACACCTTTCAACCCACATACAAGGCAAACGGAATCCCCGAGTGCCTCCAAATAACATCAATGTCGCCTTGATCATGGAAACGCCCGGTTTCCCGGGACCTCGGGGAAAAGGCCGTCCGCGTTGATCCTGACTGGCGATGAGACGAGATGAGAAACGCACGTGGATGTGCGGTGTCGTTGTCGGCGCCGCGGCCCTCGTCGGGGTCAGCTCCTTCGCCGGGCCGATCCCCGGGGCGCTGGCGGCGGACGGCGCGCCCGATCCCGCCCCGCCCGGTGTGGCGAGCCTGAACCCGGCCCTCGCCCCGTTCGAGAACCAGCCGGTGCGCTGGCACGAGTGCCGGACCGGCCCCAACGACGCGATCGGCTCCTACCTGGACGCGGCCGGCGCGCAGTGCGCCGGGATCAGCGTCCCGCTGGACTACGCCCGCCCCGACGGCCGGGAGATCACCCTCGGGGTGTCCCGGATCAGGGCGGCCGACACCGCCCACCGGCGCGGCATTCTGATGATCAATCTTGGCGGTCCCGGCGGCCCCGCTCTGGACGCCACCCTGGACCTGCGTGGGCTGCTCGGTGAGGCGGCGGACGGCTTCGACGTGGTCGGGATGGACCCCCGTTTCGTCGGCCGCAGCGCACCGCTGGACTGCGGGCCGATCCTGAAGCGGCCCTGGCCGCGCGCCGGCGGCCCCGACCAGGACAGTTTCGATCGCACCGCCGACGGTCAGGCCGCGATAGCGCAGGCGTGCGCGGTGCACGCCGATGTGCTGCCGTTCGCGTCGACACGGAACACCGCTCGTGACATGGATATTGTCCGTGCTGCGCTTGATGAGCGGAAGACGTCCTTCCTCGGCTTTTCCTACGGCACCTACCTGGGTGCGGTGTACATGCAGATGTTCCCTGACCGGGTCGATCGTTTCGTTCTCGACAGCGTGGTGGATCCGACGACGTACAACCCACGGGTGCTGCGCGACACCGGGGATCTGCTCGAGGGCGCGCTGCGGGAGTGGGCCGGCTGGGCCGCCGGGCGGGACGCCCAGTTCGGGCTTGGCAGCACGGCCGCGGAGGTGCTGGCCACCGTCGACCGGATCTACGCCGCGGCCGCGCGCGGTCCGCTGACCGTGGACGGCGTGGAGTACGACGCCGGGGACATCCCGGGGCTGCTCATGGATGCACTCGTCGACGACAGTGCGGAGGCGTCCGACATCCTGGCGATGGGTGTGCGGGCCTTCGCCGACGCGGCGGATGGCCGCGCGCCGGCGGAGAACCCCTACCTCGACGAGTTCCTGGACGGGGTCGCGACCGGCGGTCCGACGCTGCCCGGCGGGTCACCCGGGCGCCGGGTGGAGGCGGTGCCGGAGGGGTCGATCAGCGCGTTCCAGAGCGCGCAGCTCGCGGTCCTGTGCGGGGATGTGCCGGCGTCCCGTGTGGCCGGTGAGTACCTGGCGGACATCCGCCGTCATCAGCGGGCGCAGCCGCATGTGGGTGCGGCGATCTGGAACCTGACCCCGTGCACGTTCTGGCCGGTGCGCCCGGTGGAGGCACCGACCCGGGTGGCGAACGCCGTACCCGCGCTGGTGGTGGCCGCGGAGAAGGACAACCGCACGCCGTACGCGGGCAGCCGGGCGCTGCACCGGGCGTTGTCCTCGTCGCGGCTGGTGACGTTGCGCGGAGCACGGGTGCACGGCGTGTACGGCGGGCGCAGCGGCTGTGTCGACGACGCAGTCAATGCCTACCTGCGGTCGGGCACCCTGCCCAGCGCCGACCTCACCTGCACCCGTCCGCCGGCTCCCCCGGGTTCGCTTCCGGAGTGACAGCCGTGTCGGTCCGGACAACTCTCAGTCCGGCGGCGCGGAACAGGTCGATGGCGGCTGCGATCGTGATGAGGCCGAACAGGATGACGAATCCGCTCCCGGCGTAGTTGTCCTCCCATGCCCAGCGCCCGTAGCGGACCGAGTTCGCGATCGGCATGAGTGACCAGGTTCCGCCGACCACGGAGGTCGTGAGGATCCAGCCGGGGTGCCGCACGCTGACCCCGGTCGCGGCGAGGGCGCCAATGACGATGGCAGCCGGGATCGTCATCTCGAGGGTGTCGAGGAGCCCGGTGGGGCCGCGGTAGGCGAGCAACGGGTAGCTCCAGTAGTTCCAGGGAGCGCCGGAGTAAGCCTGGTGAAAATGCGCCATGCTGCGGGCGGTCGCCACGGCGAGGAACAGGCCGAACACCGCCGCCGCGGCGAACAGGTCGCGTCGGCGGATCGTCGGCGGCAGGCCGGCGGCCGCCATCGCGGCCAGCAGGCACAGGACGACGAGCAGGTACATCTGGGGCCGTTCGGCGTCGCTGTGCGCGGCGGCCGGCACCGTGGCGCACACCGCGAGGCAGGTGAGCCCCAGAAGTGCGCGTGCGGCGCTCCGGGCGCCGCACGCGGCGGCGGTGAACGCGAGGATCGGCAGCGGGTAGACGAGGACGCCGAGGGTGACGAACGGGCCGAAGCTCAGGCCGGTGCTGGTGGGTGCGCCCGAGGGCGGCCACGGTTCAGGGAGCCACTCCGCGACGACGAGCAGGCCCGCCGACAGCACGGCGAGGGACGCGAAGGCCGTCGTGGCGATGCGGTGCCACACCGCGGCGGGAACCAGGCCGAGTGAGGCGCCGCACCGGGTGGCGAGTCCGTGCACGACCAGATCGGCGACGTCGCCGGGGGTCGGCCTGGTGCGTCCGTCGGCGTCCGCCGCGTCGAGGAGGGTGGCGACGACCTCGTCGCCGTTGTCCTGCCGCCAGCGGTGTGGGTAGCACCGCAGCAGCTGACGGTAGGTGATCTCGAGGCGCGGGGTGCTCATGCCTGGGCCGTCCGCAGGTGGGCCCGGGAGCGGAGCCGGCGGTCAGCCTCGGCGGCGTTCGCCCGTAGTCGGTCGGCCTGTGCGGCGAGGACCTCGGCGCCGGCGTCGGTGAGGTCGTAGTAGCGCCGTAGCCGGCCGTCGACGACCTCCTCGCCGCGTTGGCGGACGAGGCCCTGGTCGGCGAGGCGGGCGAGGGCGGCGTAGAGGGTGCCCGCTCGGAGAGTCACCCGGCCTTGGGAGATGGTGTCGACCTCGCGGATCAACGCGTACCCGTGTTTGGCGCCGTCGGCGAGTGCCGCGAGCACCAGGAAGGTCGGCTCGCGAATGTCCTCAATACCCACATCATCAGCATATACCGGTGATCTGTATATCTGTGGACGTCTCTGCGGGGCCGGCGTTCCAGCGTTGCCGATCGGGGTCGATCGGCGCCGTCGGGGTCGGTCAGACGGGGCGGAGAGAGGCGAGGAGGTGGTGGGTTGTCTCGAGGGTTTCAGCGAGGTCGAGGGCTCCGTGGCGGCGGCCCGGGGTGCGTGCGCCGGCCGCGGTGTCGAAGTAGCGCTGGGCGAGCATCGCGGCCTTGAGTCGGGAGGCGCTGTGCGGGCAGGTGACGCTGAGGCGGCGGGCGGCGCGGCCGGCGGCGGTCAGGAGTTCGGGTGGGGGCGCTGTCGCGCCGCCGGCGGCGGCTTCCTGGCGTACGCGCAGGTAGTGGTAGGCCAGGTCGTCGACCCGGTCGTAGGGCAGTCGCTCCCGGATCTGGGCGCCGGACCGGCTCCCGAAGATCGCGGCGTAGCCGAGTGTTCCCGCGGCGGCCAGGACGATGGCCGCGGCGGTCCAGGGGGTGCCCGGGTGGGTTCCGGTCAGGTGCCGCGCGATGGTGGCGGCGGCCAGGGCCCAGCCGGGGGTGAGGAGTAGCGCGCCGATGCCGATGCCGGCCAGGCGGCGGCTGCGCCGGTAGCGGGTCGCCGCCTTGGTGACCGCGTCGTCCACTTGTGGGTGTGCCCGTTCCCGGGCGGCGAGCGTCACGACCAGACAGCCTCTCCTGATCATTGTCAGGAGTCAGATGGTATGTCGAACCCACCGGCCGTCCGCGGGTTCGACACGCCCGTGCGGCCGGTGGGTCGAGGTCTGCCGGTGGACTTCTGTTGTTCCCGGTTACCGCTGGACGGAGGCGGGGCGCATGCCGGCGAAGATGAAGTCGAGGTGGCGCTGGCAGGCCTGGGCGGGGTTGTCGCCGGGGGCCTCGACGACTCCGCGCACGGAGCGCAGGGTCATCAGGACGTCGGTCAGGGTGACGTCGTCGCGGATCACGCCGGCGGTCTGGGCGTCGCGCAGCAGGTCCGCGACCGTGTGGCGCATCTTCTCCTGTTCGGGTGCGGGGGCGCGTTCCCACAGGCGGGCCAGGCAGCCGCGGTGGGCGGCCATGGTGTTGGCGACGGCGCGCGCGTAGCGTTCCAGGCCGTGCCCGCCGGGCGCGTTGCGGGCGGTTTCGGCGGCCCCGGCCATGTCGGCGAGGATCTCGTGGATCAGGTATTCGATGAGTGCCTGTTTGGTGGGGAAGTGGCGGTAGAGCGTGCCGATGCCGAGCCCGGCGCGCTGCGCGATGTGTTCGACGCCGGCTTCGATGCCTTCGTCGTTGAAGACCTCGATCGCGGTGGTGATCAGGCGCTGACGGTTGGCGGCGGCGTCTCGGCGCAGCCGCGGCCCGGCGTCGGTCGCGGTGCTGTCTCCGGTGTTCTGGTTCCCACCGCCGGTAGCCGTGGAGATCACTGTAGTCCGCCTCAGCATCGTTACACGATCATCGGCTACCACCATAGCCGTGGGCGCCGACGGACCGTGGTCGGCCTGACGGGGGCGACTGGTCTGATTGTCCCGGCTGGTAGGGCCCTAGCCGGTACGCACCGGCTGGTGCGGTCTACTCCGGGTCGGCGCCGAGCAGGGCGCCGCCGGGCACCAGCCCCAGCTCGGCGTGCGGCAGGTCCTGGGCGGTCGCCGGGTGGCCCCGGCGGGCGGCCGGGATGGCGAGGGCGGCGATCAGGGCGAGCACGGTGGCGCCGGCGAGCATGGCGAAGCCGTTGGTGTAGCCGGATTCCTTGGGTATGCCGTCGGATCCGGCGCCGGAGGTGACGATGGTGGCCATCAGTGCGGCGCCGATCGAGCCGCCGATGGTGCGGATGTTGGCGTTCATGCCGGAGGCGACGCCGGTCTGGTGGGCGGGGACGGCCTCGACGATGAGGCTGGCCATGGCGGAGAAGGCCAGGCCGAGCCCGATGCCCATCACCGCGGTGGCGATGTAGACCTCCCACTTGTCGTGGTGGGCGAAGGCGATCAGGGCGAAGGAGATGATCGTGACCGCGGAGCCGGTGACGACGACGGCCTTGGAGCCGTAGCGGGCGGCCAACGGGCCGGAGGCGATCCCGACGGCGAACATCGTGATGCTCAGCGGCAGCAGGATCAGCCCGGATTCGGTGATGGTGGCGCCGAAGCCGTATCCGGCGGAGGCCGGGGTCTGCACGAACTGCGGCAGGAACGCCATGAGGGCGTACATCCCGACGCCGATGAGCAGGGCGACGAGGTTGGTGGTCCACACGGCCGGCAGGCGCATCATGGTCATGTCGATCAGTGGGGCGGTGGAGCGGGCCTCGACGACGACCCACGCTCCGCCGATGACGACGGCGCCGGCGAGCAGGCCGAGCACCTTGCCGGACGTCCAGCCCCAGTCGGGGCCTTCGGAGAGGCCGAGCAGCAGGCAGACCAGCCAGGCGGAGAGCAGCAGTGCCGAGGTGATGCTGATCCTGGAGGGGGTGCGGATAGCGGATTCCGGGATGAACACGACGGCGGCCGCGGTGGCCAGCAGCACCATGATCAGGGGAACCCAGAACAGCCAGTGGTAGTCGAGCAGGTCGACGATCGGGCCGGCCAGGACGAGGCCGAGGCCGGCGCCGACCGCGGTCAGCGCGGCCAGGACGCCGATGGCGCTGGAGACCTTCGGGAGGGGGAACTCGTCGCGGATGATGCCGAAGGCGAGCGGGAGGATGCCGCCGCCCACGCCCTGGATGACACGGGCGATGATCATCAGGGTGATGCCGGTGGCGATCGCGGCCAGCGCCGAGCCCGCGGCGAGTGCGCCGAGGGCGACCAGCAGCATTTTCTTCTTGCCGACGGCGTCGCCGATGCGGCCCATGATCGGGGTGAAGATCGAGGCGGAGAGGAGGTAGGCGGTCAGCACCCAGGTGACCGTGGTCTGGTTGGTGTGCAGGCTTTCCATGATCGTGGGTAGCACGGGGGTGACCAGTGACTGCAGCAGGGCGTAGGTGGCCACGGCGAGCGCCAGTACGGCGAACGTGACCTGGTGGTGGGCTCTGCGGGCAGGTTGGATCATGAACCCTCCAGGTTCCGGAACGGAGCCTCCGCTCCGCAAGGAGCGTAACAGGAGTCGATCCTCCGTTCCCGTCGAGGCCCGGGCCTTCCTCCGGCGACGGATCGCCGCTGTGAGCCGTGAGCCGGGCGCCGGCCGTTGACGGTGCCGTGCGGGCGGTGGGCCGGGCGGGCCCCACCCACCGTCCCGTCGGCGCCCCCTTGTAGACGCGGCCAGGTGGCGCTGGTGAATGCTTTGGACGGCGGCCGGCGTCATCCGGCGTCCCGTCCCCCGCCGGTCGCGGCGGGTGGACCGGGGTGTCAGGCTCCCGAAGGGCGTCGGATTCCCGGCTCCGGACCATCCGGAGCCGGATGCCGGACCCTGGCGGCCGGCGCGGCCGCGGACTGTGGGTGGGCCACGTGGTGGCCGTCCCCGCCGGGATCCGCCCACCGGAGCCCGGGCGCGGGGGGCGGCATGAGTGGAAGGTGATCCCGATGGCGGTGTCCCGACGTGACGTCCAGACGGCAGACGGGCTGATGGACGTCGATCTCCATGCCCCCGACGGCGGCGCCCCCGCCCCGGTTGTGATCATGTACCCGGATGCCTACGGCGTCCGGGAGACGGTGCAGCGGATGGCCGGGCGGCTGGCGGCGGCCGGCTACCTGGTGGCCCTGCCGAACATGTTCTACCGCGCCGGGGCCGACGCGGCAGCACCGGAGAAGATCGACTTTGCCGACCCCGAGCAGCGCGCCCGGCTGGGGCGGGTCGTCTCCCAGGCGACCCCGCAGCGGGTGATGGCCGACACCGGCGCGCTGCTGGACGCCCTGGCCGACGAGCCGGGCGCGCTGCCCGGCCCGGTGGGGACCATCGGCTACTGCGTCGGCGGCCGGATGGCCTTCACCGCGGCGACGGCACACCCCGATCGGGTCGCGGCGGCGGCGTCGATCCACGGCGGCGGGCTGGCCAGCGACGACCCGTCCAGCCCGTACCTGGCGGCGGACCGCATCCGCGCCGCCCTGTACATCGCGATCGCCACCGGCGACGCCCACCACACCGACGCCGACCACGCCCGGCTCGTGGCGGCGCTGGACGAGGCGAAGGTCGACTACGAGGCGGAGATCCTCCCCGCGCGGCACGGGTTCGCGTTGGTCGACTTCCCCGTGTACGACGAGGCGGCGGCCGAGCGGCACTGGGAGAAGTCGCTGGCGCTGTTCGCCCGCACTCTGCGTCCCGCAGCCTGATCCCACCCCGGTTCCCGACTCATCGCGGGGCCGGCAGGCTCACTCGACCGCCGGGCGACCCGGCGGCACCGGCACCTCGCCGGCCGGACGTCCACCGGCTGGCGAGGGCTGGGACGGGGGCTGGGCACGGGCAGTGCGTAGCTCGGCGGTGAGCTCGTCGACCTGCCGTTCGGCGCGTTCGGCGCGGGTCCGGGCCTCGGCGCGGGCATCGGTGAGCACGGCGAGCCGTTCGGCGGCGGCCTGCTGCTCGGCCGCCAGCCGGGACGCCGCCTCGGCGCGGGCCCGCTCCAGCTGGTCGGTGGCGGCCGCCCGTTCCCGCTCGAGGTCCTCGGCGGCGGCCGCGCGGACCCGGGCGGTCTCGGCCTGGGCGTCGGCGTGCGCCCGGGCCAGCTCGTCGCGTTCGCGGCGGGCGTCGTCGCGGATCCGGTCCCGGTCGGCCCGCAGATGGTCGCGGTCCGCCCGCAGTTCGCGCAGGGCCGCCGCGTCCCGCTCGGCGGCCCGTTCCGCGGCCCGCAACGCCACGGTCAGCCGGTCAGTCTCGGCGGTCAGCTCGGCACGGACCCGTTCTGCCTCGGCGTGGACCCGACCGATCTCGGTGGCCGCCTCCCGCCGGGCACGCGCCACATCGTCGTCGGCCCGGGCCTGCGCCTGCTCGACGCGGGCGTCGGCGTCAGCGCGCGCCGCCTCCACCGCCGCGGCGGCCTCCCGGCGGGCCGTCTCGGCATCGGTGACCGCGCCCGCGTGCGCCGCCTCGGCGGCGGCCAGGCGCCGTTCGGCATCCTCGAGGGCGGCGACGGCTTCGGCGGCCACCGCCTCGGCCTCCCCGCGGGCGGTCTGCTCCGCCCGGGCGGTCTGCTCCGCGCGCACGGCCCGGGCCACCGCCTCGGCGACCCGCTCGGCGGCATCGGCCTCGGCCGCCTCCACCTGTGCCTCGGCGCGGGCGACATCCCCGAGGCCGGCCATCTCCCGGGAGAAGCCGTCCAGGGAACGGGTCAGGTCGGCGGCCAGCACGCGGATCTGGGCGGCGAGCTCGTCGGCCCGCAGCCGCCCGGCGGCGATCGGCCGCGCGACCGGCGGACGCACGGCCGCCGGGTCACCGCCGGCGGGCGGGGTGCTCTCCCGGCGGGCGAGGTCGCGGCGACGGCGGTAGGCCGCGAGCCGGTTGTGGGCCGGGTCCTCGCAGTAGGACGGTGGCCGTCCAGGCCGGTCGGCGGGTGCGGTGGGCCGCTCGCAGCCAGGGAAGCCGCACCGCGACGACGGTGGTGCCGCCGTCTGGGCACCGCCCGTCATGGTGGCGGGATCGTCGTCTGCCGGTATCGCCCTGGGATCGTCGGCCGAGCTCATGCTCCGGTTCTACCGGACGAACCCCGAAGCGGATCGTGCGCGACCCGCGTGGCGACCAGGTCATTCGCGTGTTTCGCCCGGTGCGGCCGCCCACCGCGCGTGACGTGGTGCCACACGCCCGACGCCAGCCCGGAAACGCAGCGGGTGGCCGTCCGCGTGGGGTGGACGTGGCAGGGTGTGACGCGGTAGGAACGGGACCTGCAAACGCGCTGGTGACGGCGGGCCGCCGAGCTGGATCGGCTGCCGTTCCGGCACCGGCGGTGTCCGCGCCCGTGCCGGGGTCACCAGGTGACCCGAGGTGTCGGCCGACCTGGGGAGGTGAGCCCGATCCCGCTGCCGCAGGCTGGGCGCTCTCCCCGCGCGTTCACCAGGCCCGCCGGCCGACCCGCTCGCCGCGCCGCCCACTGAGGCGTCCGACGCCGAGCGGCGCCGCGCGGAGGACCGGTGCACCGTGCAGTGCGCCCTCGGTTTTCCGGAAGGTCCTCATGTCGGGTTCCACCGCCTCTCCCGCTTCACCGTCTTCGTCGTTCTCCGTGTCTTCGTCGTTCGCCACCCCGTTGCCCACCGCTGCGCGCCTCTCGCTCGACCGGTCGGCCGTCGTGGCGACGCTGCGCGGGGCCGGTTGTGTGTTCGCCGAGGACGAGGCCGCGCTGCTGCTGTCAACCGCGAGCACCCCCGACGAGCTCGCCGTGATGGTCGCCCGTCGGGCGTCCGGGCTGCCGTTGGAGCACGTGCTGGGCTGGGTGTCGTTCCGCGGCCTGCGGGTGGCTGTCGACGAGCGGGTGTTCGTCCCCCGCCGCCGCACCGAGTTCCTCGTCGACCGCGCCGCGGCGATCCTGGCCGCCGGCGCGACCGTGGGGGACAGGGCCCGTTCGGCGGTGGGTTGGGTGGTCGTCGATCTGTGCTGTGGGTCGGGCGCGGTCGGCGCGGCGCTGGCCGGCGCCGTCCGCGGGCCGGTCGACCTGCACGCGGCGGACGTCGACCCGGTCGCCGTCGCCTGCGCCCGGCGCAACCTGACCGGTCCGGGGCGCATCACCCCGGCACCGGCCCGGGTCTACACAGGTGATCTCTACGCGCCGCTGCCGCCGGTGTTGCGCGGGCGGGTGGATCTTCTGGTGGCCAACGTTCCGTACGTGCCGACGGGTCGACTGGGGCTGTTGCCTCCCGAGGCGCGGGTCCACGAGCCCCGGGAGGCCCTCGACGGCGGTTCGGACGGGCTGGACGTGCTGCGCCGGGTGGCCGCCGAGGCGACAGACTGGCTGGCGCCCGGGGGGAGTCTGCTCGTCGAGACCAGCCGGGCCCAGGCGCCGCTGGCGGGGGAGACCTTTCTCCACGCCGGCCTCGTCACAACGGTCGCGACCTGTGAGGACCTGAGCGCCACTGTGACAGCCGGCCGCTACGTGCCGGGGGACGAGGCCTGATCAGCCCTCGGGTGGCTGCCCGCTCTGTCACCGACTTGAGCGGGCAGCCACCCGAGGAAACAGGCTAATCACTTCCCACCCTCAAGATAATCAACAGTGTTGACCGTCCTTCGTCCCCATGTTGATCTTCACAAACAATCTCCAAAACCAACAAACAAAAATCGCTGCAGAACCCTCGTGTTGACCTCAAGGACCTTGCCGGCCGTTGCCAGCACGCGCAGCACGTGGCGGTACTCCTCCTCGAAGTCGTAGGGGTCGTAGGGCTGTGCGTCTGCGGGCCAGTAGCGGACCGGATAGTCGATGTGAGCCAGGATCTCGAACGCGTCGAACCGCTCGATCAGGCGCACGGTCTCGGTCAGGTAGGACCGCACGACCCGGTCCGGCGGCTGATCCTTGTACCGGGCGGAGACCTCGGTGAAGCCGCCGCCGCCGGCGGCCGGTGCGGAGTGGACCGAGGCCAGTACCCGCTCGAAGGCGCCCCTGCCGAGCAGGGCCTCGGCGTGGGAGGTGTGCCAGTGAGGTTCACCCAACTCGATGCCCGACAGGATGCGCAGGTCAGGATGACGTTCCCGGCACGATTGCAGACATTCCCGATAGCCGTCGACGTCGAGTGGAGGCGGCGTCAGGACGCCTTCTGCGACTAGAGGACGCCACGCTTCCGGAACTTCCTCCCCTGGCTTGAGAGTCCAGGCAGTGAGGTCAGCATGCTCGGTGAACGCCACCGAGGGCAGCCCGAGCTCGAGTGCACGTAGACAGGTGTCCTCCATCGATCCCGCTGCTGCATCCCAGGACCACTGGCTGTGCACATGACTGTCCGGTGGCAGCATGACCTTCTCCTCCTTCGATCATTGCGATGAGGCGCCCAGCTACCTGGGGGTCGGCCTCCGTCTGTCATGGTCGCCGGGGGTGTATTCGAGGGCTGCGTCCAGATCGTCGACATCGGGGAACGGGCTGCGCCAGAGGGCCTCGACGCGCTCCTCGCCGAGGCGCGGCAGGCCTGATCGGCTGTTGCTCGGGCACGCTCGGCGGCGTGAACCCTGGTGACGGGATGGTTTCTCTGCGGCGCATCGGGATCGGGGCGCGCGTAAGACTGGCTGTGGTCGCGTGCCGGTCGAGCGGGAGCGGGGAGATCGTGAAGATCGTTGTTCCGGGTGGGACGGGGCATCTGGGGTTACTGCTCACGGGTGCGTTCGGGAGTGCGGGGCATGAGGTGGTTGTCCTCAGCCGGCACGCCGATATTCAGGTGCCCGGTGCGCGGACGGAGTGTTGGGATGGTCGGACCGAGGGCGCATGGGTGGCCGAGGTGGATGGCGCCGACGCGGTGGTCAACCTGGCTGGGCGCAGTGTGAACTGCCGGTACACCCGGGCGAATCTGGCGGAGATGATGGCGTCGCGGGTGGATTCCGCGGCTGTGGTGGGGGCGGCGATCGCGGGGGCGGCTCGTCCGCCGCGGGTGTGGTTGCAGATGAGCACCGCCACGATCTACGCGCACAGCTTTGACCGGGCCCATGACGAGGTGTCGGGGATTGTCGGCGGCGGCGAGGAGGGTGTGCCGGCGTACTGGGCGTTCAGTGTTGACATCGCCCGGCGGTGGGAAGCCGCGCAGGCGGAGGCGGCGACGCCGGATACCCGCCGGGTGGCGCTACGGACGAGCATTGTGATGGCGCCGGGCCGGGGTGGTGCGTTTGACGTGCTGTGGCGGATGTCCCGGCTGGGTCTGGGTGGGCCGGTCGCCGGGGGCCGGCAGTACATGTCGTGGATTCACGACCGTGATTTCGTCCGGGCGGTCGTGTTCCTGGTGGAGTGTGACGATCTGGTGGGGCCGGTGAATCTGGCGTCGCCGAACCCGTTGCCGTACCGGGAGTTCGTCGCGGGTCTGCGGGCGGCGGTGGGCGTGCGGGTGGGGTTGCCGGCGACGGCGTGGATGGCCGAGGTGGGTGCGTTCGTGATGCGTAGCGACACTGAGCTGCTTCTGAAGAGCCGGCGGGTGGTGCCGGGCCGGCTGCTTGGGGCGGGGTTCGTGTTCGATCTACCCGAGTGGCCGGAGGCCGCCCGTGATCTGGTGGCGCGTAGTCGGAGGCCTTCCAGGCGGGCGTCGGGCTAGTGACGGGACGGGTGCAGGGTTCTCTGACGATCGCTGTCGCGCAGCCTCCGCGCACTTCGCTGGATGGCGATCTGGGCCGGACGGCAGCGTGCTCACCGACGCTCGGATCAGGGGCCTCGTCACCCGGGCCAGCGCAGAACGCGGGGAGTTTCTGGACGTTCGTGGTCGATCAGCACGTCGGCGTGGTCCCGGGGCGCGGCGGAGGCCTGGTAGAGCTTTTGGCCGGGCAGGTAGCGCGCCTTGTAGCGTTCGCGGACCGCGTCGGGTGAGCCGAACAGGGCGACGTCGCGGCGCAGCGCGCGGCGCAGCGATTCGGCGGGGCTGATCTGGAGGAACACGGCGAGGTCCCAACAGCCGAGTAGTTCGTGGCGGAGGAGGAAGACGCCGTCGACGATGAGCACCGCGTTGCCGGCTGCCTCGCGGGTGGGGCTGTCGAGCGGGGAGTCGCTGCGATGGTCGAACGCCGCCGTGCGATAGCGCCGGTCGCCGTCTGGGCTGAGCGGGTCGATCAGGAGACGCCGTAGAGCGGGGTAGTCGAACGCGTCGAGGAAGTAACCCTCCGGGGACAGCGACCCGCGGCGGCGGCGCACGGCCTGGGGCTGGTGGAAGCCGTCGACGCTGGCGCGGATGACGGGCCGGCCCCGGTCAGCGAGCGTGCCGGCGAGCTCGTCCGCCAGGGTCGTCTTGCCGGCGGCGTCCGGGCCGTCGATCGCAACACGTAGCACCCGGTCCGGGCATGTGCCTGCCAGCAGGCCGATGAGCGCGTCCACGACATGGTCACGGGACGGTACCGAAACAGGATCGGTGATCATGTGATGTGACGGTAGCGAGGAAGTTCCTGGTCATCGACTGTGCTCGCCCGGGGCGTAGTGGGTCCAGGTTTCGCCGGCGTCGGCGCGGTGCCGGTGGGCGGCGGCCGGGATGGATCGGTGATGGCCTCGTCGATGGTGTGCCGGGCGATGTGGGCGAGTGTGGGGTTGCTGTCCTGGTAGTAGGGCAGGGCGATGAGTCCGAAGGACAGCGCCCAGCCACGGCCCCGTGCCCAGGTCGCGTCATCGGCTCCGATCGTGCTCCGGAACGCCTCGCGGCTTTCGGTGGACAGCAGCGTCCAGGCGGCCATTACGTCGCAGGCCGGATCTCCCACGCCCAGGCCGCCGAAGTCGATGACGGCATGCAGCCGGCCGCCCCGGGTGAGCAGATTCCCGGGGAGAAGGTCGCCGTGGATCCATACCGGCGTTCCCTGCCAGCGGGGCGCGTGCACGGCCGTGTCCCACGCCGCGGTCGCCGCTGCGGTGTCGAGGGTGGCCCGTAGGGAGTGGATGGCGGCCCGGGTGGCCGCGTCCCGCCGGGCGAGCGGGGCGCCACGGAAGAAGTTGTGCGTCCCGGGAGGTGGTCCCCCCGTGGGGTCGACCTGTTGCAGGGCTGCGACGAAGTTTCCCAGTTCGATGGCCATGCGGTGTAGGTCAACGGCAGGTTCGGCGAGCAGGTCCTCGCCCTCCAGCCACCGGTGGACCGACCAGGGCCACGGGTAGCCCTCGCCGGGTGTGCCCGTCCCGAGCGGGACCGGGATGTCCAGTGGCAGCAGCGGCGCGAGCTGCGGCAGCCACCGGTGCTCCTTGTCCACCTGCCCGGCCGCTGCGGGGATGCGGGGCAGCCGTACTGCCAGGTCCACGCCGAGGCGGTAGATCGCGTTGTCAGTGCCTGCGGAGCGGACCGGTTCGAGGGGAAGGCCCGCCCACTCGGGGAACTGCGCGGCGATCAACCGGCCCACCAGCGAGGTGTCGACGACGACCTCGCTGGCGTGCATCTTCCGGTCGGACTCGGACATGGTGCCTCCGGGCTGCGAACCAGGTGTGGTCGACGGTGACGTGGAGACGAATCAGACCGCATCCGCTACCGGAGGAGGCTTGGTGTGCCAGTGGCGGGGCCGGCTCAGCGTTGCGGGGATGGTGGTGTCGAGGTTGCCGTGCGCGGAGTCGAGCTGTGTCTGGGTCAGGAAGAGGGTGTCGGCGAGGCGTGTGCCGCGCAGGTTCGCGGCGCGTAGGTCGGCGCCGGTCACATCGGCTGTGGTCAGGTCTGCGTTGCGCAGGTCGGCGCCGATGAGTCGTGCTCCGCGCAGGTTGGCCCCGTTCAGGTCGGTGCGTCGCAGGTTGGCGCCGGTGAGGTCAGCGCCGCGGTACTGCGGCCGGCGCCGGCCCGCCCGTGCGCGTGCCAGGTCGCTTGCCTGTTGCAGGAGCAGGTTGACGTCATGGCGGTGGCGGGTGATGTCCAGTGCGGTGAGTTGCTCTGGGGTGGCGTGGGTGAGTCGTCGAGTCTGGTCGCGGGCGGCGGCCAGCTCGGGGTGTATCGGCTGGGCCGGCCCGAGGTCGAGTGCGGCGGTCAGGTACCAGAGCAGTTCGTGCAGTTGGCGCATGACGGGGAAGACCGCGAACATCTGTCGGGCGAGGCGGGGGGTGTGCCGCCAGTCCTGTCCGTCGAAGGTGACCTGGCTGACGTGTTGTCCCGCACCGAAGCAGTCGAAGACGGCGCATCCGGTGAAGCCGCGGTCGCGTAGCTGGCCGTGGACGCCGCAGCGGTTGTCCTTCTGCAGGTTGGGGCAGGGCTGCCCGGCCTTCTTGTCGATGGCGAAGTCCGCGGAGGCGGCGAAGGCCGGTGCCACGCAGCACAGGCCGAAGCAGTTCCCGCAGTCGCCGCGCAGCGGATCGGGTAGGGCCATGGCGACCATGATGAACCGTCCGTTGCCGCGGGCGGCCGGGAGCCGGCGTCGCCGCGGGCGGCGGGCGCGTTACCGGCGGGGAGATCTCCCGAGCTGACAGTGGTGGTGGGTGTCATGGACACGCCTGGCGGGGCGGCCCCCCCGGTCAGTTCACCCGGCGGTGAGGATCTCGCGTTCGCCGACGGTGCCGGCCTGCGTCAGGCGCAGTGTCGGGGGGCGCGGCGAGGGCTCCTGCATGCGGGAAACCTAGCGGGCACGATGTGTCGGCATGACCGCACCCGTTCTCCTGATCACCGGCGCCTCTTCCGGCATTGGCGCTGCGACCGCACGCCTGGCCGCGGGTATGGGCTGGTCGCTCGTGCTGGCCGCCCGGTCCCGCTCCGCGTTGCGCGCTCTCGCCGCGGACCTCGGCGGCCCAGCCAAGGCCGTGGTGGCGCCCTGTGACGTGCAGGACTGGGCTCAGGTCGCCGCCCTCCCCGCCTGCGCCGAGGATGCGTTCGGCCGGCTCGACGCGGTGTTCGTCAACGCCGGGGTGTTCACTCCGACCTCGTTCCTGCACGCCACCGGCTCCCCGGAGCAGTGGCGCGAGATGGTGCTGACGAACGTCTACGGCACCGCTCTCGTCGCCCGCGCCACCCTGCCCACTCTCGCCCGCTCTCGTGGGCACCTGGTTCTCACCGGATCGGTGGCTGGCCGTGTCACTGTCCCCGGCCAGCTGTACTCGGCGACGAAGTGGGCTGTGACCGCCCTCGCCCAGTCGATCCGCGCCGAGGCCACCCACACCGGTGTCCGCGTCACCCTCATTCAGCCTGGCCTGGTCGACACCGGCGAAAGATCACCCGACCGTGTCACCGACCCGGTGCTCGATGTGGAGGACGTCGCCCGCGCTGTCCTGTTCGCCCTCGACCAACCCGACGCTGTCGACATCAGCGAGATCGTCATCCGTCCGACCGGCCAGCACCCTCACCGCTGAGGACGGCACGCGATGTTGGCGGGGTACGGCGGTTCGCGCTGTTGATCCGTGTTGGTCAGCGGACGTCACGGTGGGATGATCGTGATGTGCAGGTCCGTCAGGCTGGTGTTGCCGATGCCGAGGGGATCGCGCGGGTGCATGTGCTGTCCTCGCAGGCCGGGTATCGGGGGTTGTTGCCGCAGCCGCTGCTCGACGGGTTGCGGCCGGCGCAGCGGGTGCCCCGGTGGACCGCGACGGTGCGGCAGACGAGTTGGCCGGGGCGGGGTGTCCTGGTCGCGGACGATGCGGGTGCCATTGTCGGTTTCGTGGACCTGCGTCCCGCTGAGGACGACGACCCGGACGCGGTCGGGGTCGGGGAGATCACCGGGTTCTATGTTCTACCGGCGGCCTGGCGGCAGGGGGTGGGGCGTCACCTGATGGCCGCGGCGGTCCGCGGGTTGCACGCGGCCGGTTACATGTCCGCGATGTTGTGGGTGTTGGAGGCGAACACCCGCGCGGTCCGTTTCTACTCGCAGCTGGGTTGGGAGCCGGACGGCTCCTCCAGGGACAGGCTTGTGCGGTATCGGCGGAACCTCGGCTGACCTCGGGTCAGGCGCTGTAGTGGCGCCGGCCGGCCACCGGGGGCGCGTTCAGGTGGTGGCGGCGCCGAACCAGGCGGGTAGGTGGCTGAGCAGATCCTGCTGGTTTTCGCCGACCCAGGCGATGTGTCCGTCTGGGCGTAGGAGCGCGGCGGGGACGTCCAGTTCCTCGCTGACGTCGACGACGTGGTCGACCCGGTCCGCCCAGCCGGCGACGGAGAGTTGGCCGGTCTGGTCGAGGAGCAGTCCGCGGCCGCGGTGCATCAGCGCGTAGAGGCGGTCGTGTTTTAGTGCGATGTCGCGCATCCGCCGGCCGAGCAGGTGATGGCCCTCGCCAAGGTCGTAGCGGATCCCGATCGCGATGATCTTTTCGGTGAGGTGCCGGTTGACGTCGTCGAAGTCCATCAGTTCGGTCAGGAGTCGGCGGACTGCCTGGGGGCCGGGTTCGAGGGACATCAGTTCCATCTGCGCGCGGGTGTTGTTCAGGACGTCGGCGGCTACCGGGTGCCGTTCGGTGTGGTAGCTGTCCAGCAGGCCCGCTGGTGCCCAGCCGGTGATCTCGGCAGCGAGTTTCCAGCCGAGGTTGAACGCGTCCTGGACGCCGAGGTTGAGTCCCTGCCCGCCGGCCGGCGGGTGGATGTGTGCCGCGTCGCCGGCGAGCAGGGCCCGGCCGGTCCGGTAGCGTTCGGCCTGCCGGGTGGCGTCACCGAAGCGGGAGAGCCAGCGTGGTGAGTGCGCGCCGAAGTCGGTGCCGGCGAGCTTGCGCATCTGCTGCTTGAGCTCGTCCAGGGTGGGCGGGGTGCGGTCCTCGGTGACCCCTTCGGCGGGTGCGACGAGGCGGTACACCCCGTTCTCCAGTGGCACGGCGCCGAACCGTTTGTGGGTTTTGCGGACCTCGGTCACCACGGCGTTCACCGTTTCCGCCGGCGCGGTCAGCTCCACCTCGCCGAGCAGCGTCTCGTGTCTGGTGGGCTCGCCGGGGAAGGCGACGCCGAGCAGTTTGCGCACGGTGCTGCGGCCGCCGTCGCAGCCGACGAGGTAGCGGGCGCGTAGCCGGGTGCCGTCGGCCAGTTCAGCGGTCACCGCGTCGTCGTCCTGGCGCAGGCCGACCAGTTCGTGGCCGCGTCGGATCTCGGCGCCGAGTTCGGTGGCGTGCTCGGCGAGCAGCCGGTCGGTGATGGGCTGTGGGATGCCGAGGGCGTAGGGGTGTGCGGTGTCGAGCCGGTCAGGGGCGGGTTTGCTGATGCCGGCGAAGAATCCACCGACCGGGTACTGGGTGCCGAGTGCGAGGAACCGGTCGAGCAGGCCGCGCTGGTCCATGATCTCGATGCTGCGGGCATGCAGGCCGAGTGCCCGCACGACCGGGGTCGGCTCGGTGTCCTTCTCGAGCACGAGCGCGTCCACGCCGTGCAGTCGCAGCTCGCTGGCCAGCATCAGGCCGGTCGGTCCGCCGCCCACCACTATCACGTCAATCATGAATCCTCATTCACCATTCACCGAGAGTGCGTTTTCGGCCAGGTGCGTCGCGCGGTCCGGCGGCGCGGATATCCGCGCCTGCGCGTGCGTCGCGATCCCCGATTTCCGCAGGTCCTGGCTTCGGCTGGAGATTCTGCAGCACCACCCTGGTCTTGCCGCAAGCCCCCCGGTGTGCTATATCTTAGAAGTGGCAAGGAGTGGGTAGACTTCCTTGCCTTCTTCTTTTCTTCGCCCGTTGTGGGTGGAGAAGTTTCGCTACGGCGGCGGGCCGAGTTCGCGGGCGATCAGGCCGGTGAGCAGGACGACGGTGCCGCCGGCGAGCGCGAGTGCTGCGAGTCCGCGCCACGCGGCGGCGGGGCGGGGTCGTTCGACGTGTGCTGCGGCACGCACCCGCTCATTGTGTGTGCCGCAGCCTGATCGATGTCAGTGCGGGTCAGAGCGGGTTCGACTGGGGCTTTCCGGTGAGGTGGTGGGTGAGGAAGCGTTCGTCGCTGTCCATTTCGACCCTGGGAGGTCGACGTGCCGGCCGGGGTTGGCGTGCAGCGTCTTGTCCGGGGAGGCGATGGCGTCGAACAGGGCGAGGCCGGTCTCGCGGGGTACGAGTTCGTCGTCCCACTGGAGCAGGAACCGTACCGGGACGGTGAGGCGGGCTGCGGCGTCGGTGAGGGTGTCGCCGGTACGGGTGTCGCAGCCGACGAGACCGAACACGGCGGCGGTGATTCTCGGTTCGGCGGCGACGAACGGCATGCCGATCCTGCTACCCAGCGACACACCCCAGTAGCCCACGGGGCCGGCCGCGCCGACGTCGTCGACGTTCTGGAGGGCGTCGAGGGTGGCCTGCCATTCGGGTACGGCCTGGGTGGCGCGGCGGGCGTTGTCCTGGGCGATCAGCGCGGCGACGGGCTCGCCGGTCGCCATCTGCTGCCGCAGCCGTGCGGTGAACTGCTCGTCGTGCGCGGTTTTCGGCCGGTCGCCGTGGCCCGGTGCGTCGATCGCCGTCACCGCGAAACCGTGGCGTGTCACGTAGCGGTGGGCGCGGGCGAGTAGGCCTGGGGCGGTCTTGTACTGGCCGCCTCCGTGGCCGAGCAGGACCAGGGGGCGGGGACCGTGGGCGTCGGCCGGGGTCCAGAGCGCGCCGGGGATCCCGCCGTGGGTGAACAGGCGCTCGGTGACGCCGTTGCTGACTGTCTGCGAGGTGAGACGCATGGTGGCGTTGCCTTCCGGGATGCGTGGGGATGCTCCCGGCGGCCACCTCACGTCAGAGGCGGTGCCCCGCGGTGCGGACGAGGGAGAGCACCCGTGTGAGTGGAGCGGAAACGGGTCTCACCTCCTCAGGTCGCGGATCGACGTGGGCACAGTACCAGTCGATGGTCATCGCTTCCCTGGGAGCGGGGCCGGTGGGTGGGCCGGCCGCGCGGCACCGGGATGACGGCATCCCGCTTGCGGGTGACGCCGCTATGGCGTCATGATGGCGTCATGGAGCTTGCGTCGTATGTCGACAGTCTGCGTCGGGATCTTGCCGTCGCCGCGGAAGCGGGCGGGCCGGAGGCGCGGGCCCTGGCCGAGCGGCTCGCCGCCCCGCTGGAGTCGGCGGCCAGACTTGTCCTGCTGGAGGCGCTCGCGGCCGCCGCCGAGGAGATCAGCTGCGAGCTGGCACCCGGCTCGGTCGACGTGCGGCTCCGCGGCAGCGACCCCGACTTCGTCGTGACATCACCATGGCCGGCCGAAGATGTCAGCGGTGACGTCACCGCCGACGTGCCCGCGGCGCCGCCCGGCGGCGGCATGGCGACAGAGGTGCCAGGAGACAGCGAGGGCCGCACGGCGCGGATCACGCTGCGCGTGCCGGAACATCTCAAGCCCCGCGTCGACGAGGCCGCCGCCCACGCGGGCATGTCGGTCAACACCTGGCTGGTGCAGGCGATCACCACCGCCCTCGACCCGACCGCCGCCACCCTTCGGCGTGCCGACCCGCCGCGCGGCTACCGCTACCGCGGCTGGGTCCGCTGACCGCAGCCCCCACAGCACCATCCACCCGTCCCCATATCCACCCTTGAGGAGACCTGCCATGGCGACGTTCGACACCCCGACCCCGATCCTCACCGTCCTCGACGTGGGCGCCGGCACCGTACGCATCGACGCCGAGGAACGCACGGACACCGTGGTGACGGTGCGCCCCCGCGACCCGGGCAGCGACCATGACACCCGGGCCGCCGAGCAGACCACCGTCGACCACGCCGACGGGCGGCTGGTAATCCGGGGCCCGAACCGGACGGTGCGTTCCCTGTTCGGTGGCAGCGGCGCGGTGGTGGTGACGATCAGCCTGCCGGCCGGCTCCCGCGTCGAGGCCCGCACCGCGGCCGCTCTCACCACCAGCGGCCGGCTCGGGGACTGCCAGTTGCACGCCGCCGGCGGCGCGGTGACCCTCGAGCGGACCGGCGGCCTGCGGCTACGTACCTCGCACGCGGCGGTGTCGGTGGGGTGCGTGGACGGCGACGCCGACATCGCCACCGCCCGCGGCCCGATCCGGGTCGGGCGGGTCGAGGGGGCCGCGCGAATCCAGACCGCCCGCGGTGAGATCCATCTCGGAGAGGTCGCTGGTCCACTGACAGTCGCCAGCGGCGCCGGGCCGATCAGCGTCGAGCGGGCCGGCGCCGGTGTGCACGCCCGCGCCGGCCGCGCCGCCATCTGTCTCGGGGAGGTCGTCCGCGGCACGGTCACACTGGTCTCCGGCCACGGCCGGCTGGAGGTCGGGATCCGCGAGGGCACCGCCGCGCTGGTGGATCTGCTGTCCGGGCACGGCCGGGTCCGCAACGACCTGTACGCGACCGACGAGCCCGACCCGGACGAGGAGACCGTCTCCGTGCGCGCCCGCACCGGCCACGGCGACATCGTGATCCGCCGTGCGACACCTGCCACGGAGAAGACCCTCGCGTGAACGGCGAGCGGGGCGGCCGGTGGCATCGCTGGTCAACAGTCCGACAGTCTCGGCAGAGCATGGTGCGGTGGCAGACCTGCATCGGCGTGAGATCGGTCGGCTGTTCAACGAGGTGCCGGAGCTTTACGACCGGGTCCGGCCGAGCTACCCCGACGAGCTGTTCGTCGACGTTTGCGGATCACCGGCCTGGCCGACACCCGGGCCGTGGCGCACCCGCCCCGACGTCGACTACGGGCCGCTGAACAGTGTCTCCGGGCACGTCGTGAACCTGGCCCGGATCGTCGAGCACTGGCAGGAGACATGCTCCGCGTCGCCGGCTCCCTGATCACCGGGGAGGTCCGCGCCCACGACGTGATCCGCATGCTCACCCGGGACGGGAACCCGACCGGGCTCGGCAACGCCTTCGTCGCCTACGGCCGGCTGTTCAAGACCCTCCACGTCCTGCAGGTCCTACATGACGAGTCCTACCGGCGAATGATCGGCGCCCAGCAGAACATCGCGGGATGAGCCTGTCCGGCGAGATCCGACAGGACTGCCGGGATCCCAAGATCGCCCTGACGGACCGCCTTCACCGTCACCGGCCAGGCCGGGGCCACCGCCGCCACCTGGAACCCCACCCTCGTCATCACCACCCCGACGACGCTGACGGCCGGCACCTACACCGCCACGATCACCTACTCCGTCGCCTGAGTCAGCGGGTGCGGCGGCGAGTGGCGGGGTCGACGTTTGGAGCGAGCGGGCGAGGCGGTCGAGCGCGGGCACGACGAGGGTGTCGTCGGGGTGCCTGAACTCCGTCAGCCGAGCACGCCCTCATCCATGCCGTGCCCCGGGGCTGACCGCCGCCACCGTCCATCCGCCCCACGGCGCCGACCCGCACGCCGCCCTAACCCACCACACCGCCGTCTGACGGTCCGGCGCCGCTATCCGGAGAGCGCGAGCCGGCTGGTGATGTCGAGCTTCACTTCGCCGTCTCCACGCCTGTCGGGCAACAGGGGTCTGAGGCCGCTGGGCAACCTCGCCCACGACCTGCCCTCGGATCTCGGCAACGTGGTCCTGACGGCCGCGGACGACATTGTCAACGTTGATCGACCCGCCAGCACGGTCGTCACGTAACGATCGAACTTTCGGCAACCACGCCGGCGCAGTCCTGACTTCCCGCAACGATCATGCTGTCGCTCAGTACCCCCGGCGCCACCGCTCCTTCATCTGCCGGTACTGCTCGTCCCGCCGCCTGTTGGAGTCGCGGGTATCCCAATAGGCCTGCTGGTCCCTCTTCCACTTCTCGTCCGAGGGAGGACCGTTCCTGACTCTGCCGTAGATGTTCAGAGCCGCGAGCGCTAGAAGCCCGAGCCACATCATGATCGCTACACCCGACATGATCCTCCTCTGTGGAACCGCGACGAAGACCAGAACGCGCCTGGCCAGGGCGGCGGCGCGAAGCAGTCCAAGTAGCCGCCGCCTGTAGAACGATCACACAAGCGGAACGATCCCGGACGGTGTACGTCCACACGAAGCGCGTCAACGGGCGCCGGCGTCATGCGGGCAGGCTCCGTCACGACGCACGCCGCGTCGAAGCCCGCACCGTGGCCACCCTCACCGCCCACGGGGCCGGCTCGGGGACTGCCTGCTGCACACCGGCGGCGGTGAGCTCACCGCCGCGCGGCACCGGCAGCGGAGAAGACCCTCGTGTAAACAGCGAACCTGTCAGCTCAGGGGGGCCTCGCGCAGGCGACGCTGAACGCCCACCTCGGCGCCGAGGCTGATGCCGTCCCGGCGGAGGAGCCGCCGGGCGTCCCGATCGGCGGCGGGCTTGTTCAGGGTCGGCCCCGAGTCGGGTGAGTAGGTCGTTGCCGCCCCGGGTGTCCTCACCGAGTAGGCCGAGCAGCAGGTGTTTCGGTAATGTCCGTCGCGTGACGGAGTACCGTGCGGACCTCCCGCCGGATCTGACAGTGCCGGAACGGCACCCCGAGGCCCCCGCCGCAGGAGTGGAACTGCCCTCGCACTATGTGCGGTGCTTCGGTTGCGGTTCCGGTGAGCCCGACGGCCTGCACCTGCGGGCCTTCGCCGGCCCAGGGCTGACGCTGCAGGCCAGGTTCGACGTCACCGAACATCATCAGGGCGCCCCGGGTCTGGGTCATGGCGGGTTGCTCACCTGCGCCTTGGACGAGACCCTCGGGCTGCTCAGCCATCTGACCCGCACGAGCCGGGTCACCGCGCGCCTGGAGACCGACTTCCGGCGGCCGGTCCCGGTCGGTTCCACCTTGTTCATCGATGCACGGGTGGACGGCGTTTCCGGTCGGAAGAGCTACGTGAGCGCCGAGGGCCGACTCGATACCGCGGACGGGCCGGTTGCCGTGCAGGTGCGGGGGGTGTTCGTCGAGGTGACGCTCCAGCACTTCATCACCCATGCGCGCGCCGACGAGGTTAGGGCGATCGAGCAGGATCCCGGCCTGGTCGATCTGGGCGACTACACCGTCAATCCCTGATGAAGGATCTCGCTCCGGCGGCCCGGACTTCAGCCGTTTCGTGGACAATCTGCGTCATCTGCTCGACGTCGTTGCCGGTGTTCGGCCGCCGTCCGAGGTGGTGACACAGGTCGCCGATCAGTTCGCGCGGATCAGCGCCCGGCTGGCGCCGTTCACCGTGCCGGAGTCCGCGAGGGCGACGGGGCTCCGTCTGGATCTCCCCGGCCGCGGTCAGACGATGGCACCCGCTTCGACGAGGCGCTGGCCATGCTGGCCAACACGGGGCGGCCCTTCGCCCGGTTGGTGTACGTGAACGTCACCTTCCGCTCGTTGACCCGTGTCGACGTGCCGCTGCGCCTGGACGCGACGGTCGACCGGGTCGAGGGCCGCAAACTCTTTCTCACCGGTCGTCTGTTCGACGGCGACACGTTGTGCGCCGACGCCGAAAGCCTGTTCGTCCAGCTCAGACCGGCTCAGCCCTGAGTGACTTCGCAGCCAGGAGGTGCGGTGTCCGAGGGGAGGATGCACGCCGGCGATGTGGACATCGACAGGCGCGGGTGGGCCGATTGATCGCGACGCGTTCCCACGTGGGCGGATCTTCCCCTCGTACCGGGGTCGCCGAAGTATCCGCCGAAAATCGGGCGGATACGGCTGACCAGCGCTGATCCGATGGCGTTCAGGCCGTGCGCGGTGAGGTGGTCGGGGCGAGCGCGGTAGCGGGCATGGAGCAGTTCACGGCGGTGTTCCTTCGCCTGGCGTCGGTAGAGCAGACGCCGCGTCGCTCAGGCCGACGACACCGCTTCCCGCCATCCAGCAGGAGAATCACGCCATGACCCCCCCGCGCGCCTTCCCCCTGGAGCCCGCCCCGATCCATGTGTCCGACGACGTCCTCGATGACCTGCGCGCCCGTCTCACACTGACCCGTCCGCCGCTGGACGAGGGGAATGAGGACTGGTCCTACGGCGTCCCGGACAGCTATCTGCGTGAGCTTGTCGCCTACTGGCGGGACGGCTACGACTGGCGCAAGGCAGAGACCGCCATCAACGCCTACGAGCACTACCAGGTGAGCGTCGCCGGTGTCCCGGTGCACTTCATGCGCAGGCCCGGCCGCGGCCCCCGCCCGATTCCGTTGATCCTCACCCACGGCTGGCCGTGGACGTTCTGGCACTGGTCGAAGGTGATCGACCCGCTCGCCGACCCGGCCGCGTTCGGCGGTGACCCCGCCGACGCGTTCGACGTCCTCGTGCCGTCCCTGCCCGGCTTCGGTTTCCCCGGCCCGCTCACCGGCTTCTCCGACGTCAACTTCTGGAAGGTCTCCGACCTCTGGCACACCCTGATGACCGAGACCCTGGGATACGAGAAGTACGCCGTCGGGGGCTGCGACATCGGCGGGATCGTCTCCAGCCAGCTCGGCCACAAGTACGCCGACGAGCTGTACGGCATCCACATCGGCTCCGGGCTGCCGCTCGACTTCTTCACCGGCCCCCGCGCCTGGGACTTCGCCCGGAACCGGCCCCTCACCGACGACCAGCCCCCCGACGTCCGCGCCCGGATCATCGAGCTGGACCACCGCTCGGCGTCCCACCTCGTCGTGCACATGCTCGACGGCGCCACCCTGGCCCACGGGCTGAGCGACTCACCCGCCGGACTGCTCGCCTGGCTGCTGGAACGCTGGAACGCCTGGAGCGACAACGGCGGCGACGTCGAGTCCGTCTTCACCAAGGACGACCTGCTCACCCACGCCACGATCTACTGGGTGAACAACTCCATCGCCACGTCGATGCGTTACTACACCAACGCCAACCGCTACCCCTGGGCCCCCGCCCACGACCGCACCCCAGTCGTGCAGGCCCCGGTCGGCCTCACCTTCGTCACCTATGAGAACCCGCCCGGCATCCACACGGCGGGCGAGCGCGTCCAGGCGTTCAAGACCGGCCCGCAGGCCGACTGGTTCAACCACGTCAACGTCAACGCCCATGACCACGGCGGCCACTTCATCCCCTGGGAAAATCCCGACGCCTGGGTGAGCGACCTGCGCCGCACCTTCCACGGCCGCAGGCCCTGAACGACCCTGCGGGCTCGTCTGGCGACGGCCAGTCGTGAGCGACGCGAGAGCGACGTCGCGGCAGTTCCGGCGGCGATTATCGGACGGTGATCGCCGCCGCCGTACCCACCTCGCACAGGACTCCCCGAACACGGTGAGGTAGCGGTCGGCGATCCAGGCGTCCAGAAGGCCGGGACTTTCCGGAACCGGCTCGCCGAGCATCGGCAGGAAGGAACGGAGCCTGCGTCGGTGGTGCTCAGCGAAGGAGCACTGACCGGCCAGGTATTCCCGCATGTGGCGCCCCTCCAAGCGTCCACCACAGCATCACCAGCTCCTCCGGTGGAGCCGCCGCGTTCGGCGCGGCCTGGACGATCTGACCGATCGCTTCCAAGACCGCGCTTCGATGATCGACCAGGGTGCCGTCCAGATCGAAGAAAATCACATCCGCCATAGAGATGATCATCTCGTGGCGCTTGTCCCTGACGCCAGAGGAGTCGCCGGCCGGACCCGCCACGAACTCGCCGCCGAGCCACAGGCCATCTAGATCATCGCCGTTTGCGGCTGGTGACACGTTTCTTACCGGCACCCCAATGCGCGGAACGTCACCACGGACCCCGTGACGGCCAGACATCTACGCTTGTCGGGGGTCGCCGTAGCATCGGAGAAAAATCGGGCGGATATGGCTGACCTGCGGTGATGCCGAGCTACACCTGGTGGGGCAGGCTGGAGAGCGCCTCGGTGGCCTGGCGCACGGGAGAAGCGGGCCCCAAGCGGTGGGTCGCGGTCTTGCCCGCCCGCCGGGTAGCGGAAGAATTGCCTTGTGCTCTATCGGATCATCCAGCGTAGGCATACGGGTGGTACCTACGGGCCCTGGCAGCCAGTCACCGACACGCTGCTCGTCTCTCTCGACCCAGCCGAGAACGAGATCGAGTTCTCGGCTGACGACCGCCGGCTGGACACCGACCAGGCGACGCCGTGCGACTGCAACCTCTTCCCAAGCGATCACCGGCACCGGGTGGGGGCGAGTCCGACAGGCATACGCGGCCCCAGGCCCGCCGACGACTGAGCGCCCCCAACCTCACCGGACGGCCCCGGCTATCCGGGGTCCCGGTAGGAACGGAACGAAAAACCGGTGTTGCTGTCAAAATTTTTGACGGCCCGAGGTCGAGTCCGCCAAGGTGGCGAGGCCCGGGTTTGGCAGGTCGGCGTACCGGGCGCCGAGGACCTCCACGTGGCCGGAGGTGGCCGGGCTCAGGCCGACCATGATCCGCATGGTTGTCGACTTGCCGGCCCCGTTGGGGCCGAGGAAGCCAGTCACGCGGCCCGGTCGGGCGGTGAACGAGACGTCGTTGACGGCGGTCATGCCGCGATAGCTCTTGGTCAGGTGGTCAACAGTGATCATGACCGGAAGCCTCGCCGCGGCCGGCCTTCCGGCACATCGGCGTCGAGGCCGGACCCGCCTCTGCCATTGGGGGGAGCGGCGTCTCGTTCTTTCGGTGGGTCTCCGACGCCTGGGCTGTCTCTAGGCTGGGTGTGTGTTCACTACCGGCCTGCGCTCGCTCTGGGACGAGCCCCGCGCCGCGGACACGCCCGAACGGGTGTGGCTCGACCGGGTGCTGGTCGGCGTGGTGATGGTGGCGGCGTTGCTCGAAGGAACCCTCCGAGAGGACGTCACCTGGGGGCCGGTCGTGACGATCGTGACGGTCGGACTTGCGCCGGTGCTGCTATGGCGGCGTGCTCACCCGTTGGTCTGCGTCGTGGTGGGCTTCGGCACCGGGATGGCGTTAGGACTGGCGAGCTGGCTGGGCGGGACCCCAGGCGTGGGCCTAAACACGATGATCTACATCCTGGTGCTCGTCTATTCGCTGGTCCGCTGGGGCACAGGGCGTCAGATCGTGATTGGGCTGCTGGTGGTTGCGGTCGCCGCGGTGTTCAGCTTTGCGACCGACTACACCGGGCCAGCCGAGCTCTTCGGCGGGTTGGCGGTCCTGGCGGCGGCGGCAGCGGGCGGAGCGGCGTTCCGCTACCGCGCCGAGAGTCGGCGCCGGGCGCTCGACCAGGTCCGCAGCCAGGAGCGCGTCGGCCTCGCGCGCGAGCTGCACGACTCGGTCGCCCACCACGTCTCGGCGATCGCTCTGCAAGCGCAGGCTGGCATGACGATGGCCGCGAAGCGACCTGAAGCGGCGCTCGAGGCGCTTGCGATCATCGAGGGGGAAGCGTCGCGGACGCTGGCGGAGATGCGAGCGATGGTCCGGGTGCTGCGTGACGGAGCGCCGGCGGAGTACGGTCCCCAGCCCGGCGTCGCCGACCTGGTGTTCCTCGCCCGCCGCGAACCGGACCCCGTCGTCGACGTGGAGTTGGCGGGTGATCTGGCCGGACTTCGGCCCCAGGTCGACGCCGCCGTGTACCGGATGGCGCAGGAGGCGCTGACCAACGCGCTGCGGCACGCCCGAAACGCCTCGCGTGTGGAGATCAGGGTCGTCGAGGGCGCAGGAAGGCTGCGGCTCCGCGTGACCGACGACGGCCAGATCGACCCGGCGCGGCCAGCGACCCACGGTTTCGGGCTGCTGGGGATGACCGAGCGCGTGCAGCTGCTCGGCGGCACGCTACGCGCTGGGCCGACGCCCGAGGGCGGGTGGGCGGTCGACGCCGAGCTGCCGATGGATTTGCCCCTATGACGACGCGCGTGCTGGTGGCAGACGACCAGGATCTGGTGCGCACCGGCCTGTCGATGATCCTTGACGCCCAGCCCGACATCGAGGTCGTCGGCCAAGCCGCCGACGGCAAGGCCGCCGTCGAGCTGGCGCATCGGCTCCGCCCCGACGTGTGCCTGGTCGACATTCGGATGCCCGGGCTGGACGGCATCGAGGTGACCGAGCTCCTCGCAGGGCGGGGCGTAGCGGACCCCATCGCGGTGGTGGTGATCACGACGTTCGACCTGGACGAGTACGTCCACGGCGCGCTTCGGGCCGGAGCCCGAGGATTTCTCCTCAAGGATGCCGGGCCAGAGTTGCTGGTGCAGGCTGTCCATGCCGCCACCGTCGGCGATGCCCTGATCGCGCCGAACATCACCCGCAGGCTGCTAGCGACCCTTGCCGCGGGGGCCTCATCGAAACGCCGTACCCAACCTATCGAGCCGCTCACCCAACGCGAGGAGGAGGTGCTGAAACTGGTCGCTGTCGGCCGCACGAACGCGGAGATCGCCGCCGAGCTGTTCATCAGCTTGACGACCGCCAAGACCCACGTCGCGAGCCTGCTGACCAAGATCGGCGCCCGGAACAGGGTCGAGATCGCGATGTGGGCCTACGACACCGGCCGGGTGGGGCACTGAACCGAACCTGACGTACATGCACGACGACTGGTCCCGGCCGGGGGCGACCGAGGCCCACAACGAGCGCAGCGCCTTCGTCACCTTCTGTCCAGTGTAGGGACAGCGCGGCAGCGGCGGATCAGCCGAAAGCACGAGAGAGAGACCATCTCATCGGCCAGGCGAACTCCGGCCTCCGGGCCGGTGTGCCCGCCGCCGGGCTCAGCGATCGTGGACGTACCGATCCTCACCAACGACGGAGCCCATGATGAGAACGCGTCAACCCACCACCACACTGGAGGACCAGCCGATCCCGGTGAGAGCCAAGCTCGCCGCGGCGTGGACCAGCTTCATGTTCCTGTACGCCTACGTGGACATTCTCAACTTCTTCACGCCCGGCGTCATCGAAGACATCCTCGACGGCAAGGTCTTCGAGTTCGACCTCTCCCAGACCTTTTCGACCACGGCGCTGACCCTAGTGGCCATCCCGATCCTCATGGTCGTGCTGTCGATGACGCTGCCCGCCCGGGCGACCCGCATCACGAACCTCATCGTGGCCTCGCTCTACGTTCCCGTCACGGCATTCAACGCGGTGGGCGAGTCCTGGCTGTACTTCTACGGCCTTGGCATCGTACTGGAACTGATCCTACTCGCCCTCATCGTGCGGTACGCCTGGACCTGGCCCCGCACCGCACCGTCGGCGACCAGCCCGGACCGTGAAACCGTTCGCGCCCAGCAGCAAGCGTGAACCCAAGAACGGTCCCCGTCCTGTTCGGAGCCATCTGCCTCGGTGCCGCGGTGTGGGCCTCTCGTGGCGGTGGGACACCAACTACCACCACTGGGACGTCGCGTAGGGGCCTTCCAAGGCCACTACCGGCAGGTCAGGTCATCGGATGCGCACACAGGCCCACCGCAGTAGGAGGCCGTGGCCGGGAGGCGCGGGATCGTCGGGGTCCGGTAGGTACGGAGCAGGGAACCGGGTTGGTAAACATTCACGTGGCTTAGAGATCTTGCTGTAAGTGACGGTCTTTGGGCAGTGCTGTGGACCGCGCCGGTGGTGCCGGCGTGGTGGGCCGAGGCTGGTCCGGTCCGCGGGTCAGGTGGGGACGGCGGCCGGGGGTGTCCAGGGCGCGCCGCGGAAGGCGTCGATCATGGCTTTCAGTTCGCTCTGGCCGTGTTTGCGGCCGCTGACGAGGTAGCTGTAGACGGTGAGCCGGTCGCGGGTGGCGGTCTCGGAGGTGAGCCGGCCGGAGATGTTCTCCTGGGTCCGCCAGGGCCTGAGATCCCTCTCACTGATGTTGTTCGTGGGCCAGACGCGCAGGTCACCGACGAAGCGGAGCACGTCTTCCTCGCGGTCGCGCAGGCACTCGAGCAGGTTGCGGGCGGGTGGCTGTTTCCCGCTGGCTGCCCGCGGGACGCTCGCGAGGCCGACCTTGACGGCGTCGCGGAACTCGGTGACCCCGACCAACACGGCGGCGAACGGGATCCGGGCCAGGCCGGCGGCACGCGCCTGGTTCCAGGCGTGGACCAGCCCACGAAGGGCCCGCTGAGCCTGCTCGGGCCATGCCTGGTCGGGGTAGGACTCCCGCGCATCCTCAAGATCCCTAAGAAGGTGCGCGGCGCACAACTGGTGCCCACCGATGGTCACGAACAGCACCGCGTCGCCAGCCGGGTCAGCGGCGTCCAGGGCAGGCTCTCGACTACCGTCAGAAGCGGTGCGCCGGGAAGTCTGGTCGGCAAGATCTGACCCCTTCCCGGAAGGATGCCGCATGACGGTGCCCCGTGGCCGCACGCCCCGCCTGTTCGCCCGCGGTTCGTGGCCTGAGGCCAGGCGGATCGCCGACATCCTGCGCCAGGAGACCGTCGGGGGTGTGCTGCTGCTGACCGCGGCCGTGGTCGCGCTGGGCTGGGCCAACTCGCCCTGGGCAGACACCTACGAGTCGCTGCGTGGCCTCTCGGTCGGGCCAGGATCGCTGCATCTGGACCTCACCCTGGCCCAGTGGGCCTCCGACGGCCTGCTCGCGGTCTTCTTCTTCGTGGCCGGGCTGGAGCTGAAATCGGAGTTCCTCGCCGGGGATCTGCGTGACCCCCGCCGCGCGGCAGTCCCCGTCGCGGCGGCGGTCGGCGGCGTGATCGTGCCAGCCGTGCTGTTCACCGCCGTGAACCTGCAGGCGGGCCAGGGCGCCGCCCGCGGCTGGGCGATCCCGACGGCCACCGACATCGCGTTCGCACTGGCCGTGCTCGCGGTCATCGGCCGACGCCTGCCATCCGCGCTGCGGACGTTCCTGCTGACGCTCGCCGTCGTCGACGACCTGCTGGCCATCACGATCATCGCGGTGTTCTACACCCATCATCTCGACCCGCTCCCGCTGATGCTCGCCACCGTCCCGCTGGCCCTGTTCACCGCGCTGGTGCAGCGGCGGATCAGGTCGTGGTGGCTGCTGCTGCCGCTGGCGGGAGCGACCTGGGCACTGGTACACGCATCCGGGGTACACGCCACGGTCGCGGGGGTGCTGCTCGGCTTCACCGTCCCGGTGCGCGGCCGGAACAGCGGACCCGGACTGGCCGGGCAGTTCGAACACCGCTGGCGTCCGCTGTCCGCGGGAGTAACGGTCCCGGTGTTCGCCTTCCTCGCCGCGGGAGTGCCCCTCGGCGGCGGCAGCGGACTCGCCCAGACGCTGACCGTCACCGTCGCCGTCGGGATCATCCTCGCTCTCGTGATCGGCAAACCGGTCGGGATCTTCGCCGCCGCGTACACCGTCGCCCGGTTCACCCGCGCCGACCTCGACGAGAACCTGTCCTGGCTCGACGTCCTCGGGCTCGCCCTGCTCGGCGGGATCGGTTTCACCGTGTCCCTGCTCATCGGCGAGCTCGCCTACGGCGAAGGCAGCCTCCGCGACGACCAGGCGAAGGTCGCCGTCCTCACCGGCTCTTTGCTCGCCGCCAGCCTCGCCACGCTCGTGCTGCGCGCCCGAACCCGCACCCACCGGCGGATCCGCGAAGCCGAAACCACCGACGTCGACCGCGACGGCACACCCGACATCTACCAGACCACCGCGACGTGAGCCGACGCAGGAAACATCGCCGGCAGCATGACCTGACCTCCGCCGGCTGTCAAAAAGTTTGACAGCAACACCGGTTTTCCGTTCCGTTCCTACCGAGACCCCTATCCCCGGCGTCGCGGGCTGGACAGCGCCTCGGTGGCCTGGTGCACGGCCGCGAGGCCGGGTTTGACGTAGCGCTGGACGGAGCGCAGCGACCTGTGCCCGGTCTTCGCCATGATCACGTTGGCGGAGGTGTTGGCGTCGCCGAGGTGGGTGGCCGCGCTGTGTCGGAGCTGGTGGAGGCGTAGGCCGTCGCCGTACTGGCCGAGCGGGATCCGGGCCCGGTCGTAGCCGAGGCGGGCCCGGCCGGTGTCGGGGCACAGGTCGCGCGGGTCGGTCGTCGCGCGCCGGTGCGGGCCGGGCCGGTGGGCGGAGAGGAATAGCGGGCCGCGGGTCCGGCCGGCTATCAACCGGGGTAGCAGATGGGCGGTGTCGGTGCCCCAGGTGATCCACATGGTGTCGCCGCCCTTGACGACAACCCGGGCCTGCTTGTTCGGCAGGTCGAGGTCCTCGATGTTGAGCGCGAGGACCGCGGAGGCTCTGCTGGCGGACTCGTAGAGCATCCGCCACAGCGTCTTCTCCCGCAGCGGGACGTCACGGCGGCGGCAGAGCCGGTCGATGCGGGTCCGGGAGACGGCCTTGGTGTCGTCGGCGGGTTCGCGGCGCCGCTCGGCGGCCGCGGGCACCGCCGGGGCGGTCCAGTGCCGCCGGGTCGTGCACCAGCCCAGCCAGGAGCCGACCGCGGCGCGGTTGCGGTTCCACGTCGTCGGCTTCGCAGCGCCCCACAGCTCGGCCAGAGCGTCGCCGATGTCGTCGGCGACGAGGTCGGCGAGCGCTTGGTCCGGGCCGAGGAGTTCGGCGACCCGGTCGAGCACGTTCGTGTAGGCGCGCAGCGTGTGCGGATTGCCCCTGACCGCCGGCGCGTCGAGGAACGCGTCGACGGCGGCGCGCACCGTCGGCCCGCCGGCCGGGCCGGGTCCGAGTCGGCGGGCGTCGAGCTGGGTCACCGTCGCCGCCATACGGCTCCGCCTCCGTCGTCTCGGTCGACCTACCGGATAACGCGCGCGAGTCGTGTCCTCGCGGTCGCTGCGTTTCCGCTGGCCGCCAAGGCCCGGCGTGGATCAAGTTACCGGATAATGGTCCGTTATCCGGTGGGTCGGTTCCGGGAGAGCGGTAAGAAACGCGCCACCAGGTGCAAACGGCGATGATCTAGCTGGCCTGCGGCGGAGCGGCGTCGAGCTGGTGGCGGGCCCGGCCAGCGGCGCGTAGTTCGCGTAGGTCGGGGATGTGGTTGTAGAGGGGTGCCGGGGCTGACGCCGAGGAGCTTCGCGATCGAGGCGACGCTGGCGTCCGGGTTGGGGAACAGGTCGCGGGTGGCGCGGATGAACTCGGAGGTGGCGACCGTGAGTCGGCCGCCGACGCGGCCGCGTTCGCGCGCGGCGGCCAGGTCCTCGAGGGTGCCGGCGACGATGAGCCAGCATCAGGGTCGCGGCCCGTACTCAACAATAAGTTTTTGTGGAACTATGCGCAGGTAGACCTTGTAGGAGCCCCCGCCGCCGGAGAACAACAACTCGCGGGCGAAGAGGTTCTCGTATGGAAAGTTGGTGTCGATGTTCGGCGGCAGTTCGCTTGCCGGGTATGCCACGCCGGATTGGTCGAAGGTGCCATCGTCAACCCAGCCCCTGAGGACTCGTGCTGGTATGCGCCACGTCTTCTCGTCGATCTTGTCGTCGCTGAATACGTCGGTAAGTGCCCCGAGGGTCAGATCCCCGAGGGTGTCGAGTAGGTTGTCCTCAAGTGCCTGCTCTCAATAGCCCTCTGGACGTCTACGCCCGCAAGGTCGCCCAAATCTTTTAGGGACTGCGCTAGGCGGTTAGCCTGTTTTTGGAGCTCTGCTCGAACCGCCTCGGGACTGCCGTGCTCCTGGTCGACTATGGCGATCTTCAGGGAAATTCCGTGTTCGCCGACGACGACGTTCTCGAACACGAGCTGATCCTGGGCGAAGATCTCTCCCCGCTCGACACCTTCAAAGACCTGGGATCTCCACACCTTTGCGGTGTTCTCTGGAATCCCGCAAAGGGGCGGCGCGGGGTTGATGACGGTAAAGAGCAGGTAGGGCTCGTCGGCGCCGCCTGGGTCGTCGGTTCCCCAACACTTCACTGCGGCGATGAAGATGTCAGCGGCGTAGTATGTGCAGGGAATTCCTCGCCAATCTCCCATTCCTCCGAGGGGTCTGACATGGACCTCCCCGAACTCGAAAGTTCGATTGTAGTAGCCATTCTTAGACCAGTTGACATCACTTGTCGGCACACCAAGCGCAAGTCGCGCGGGGTGGCCAGCGATCAGCTCAGCCGCCTTCTTCTTCCAATTCCCCACCCAGGTATCCCCCGAGGTCCCGACGATGCTGAAGGGTGGGCCGATGAAGGCCGGCGCGCCGTTCTCGCCCAGTACGGCGCCTCGCCGCAGGAGCTGGTGGCCGTTCATATACCAGATCTGGGTTTCACCGGTCTGGCTGTTGTACCAGACGATGCTTGGTTCGACAGGCTCCACGCCCACTACCCTCCGTCAGACAGACGGCGTCACCAAGGCTTCGACGAGGTCGCCCTGCGCAACTAATGCTAACTCAATGCAATCAATCCCCGCAGGCGGCGCCACGTTGATAACGTCGCAGACCTTCTACCGTGGTTCGATTTTCGTGATCGAATGTGCGAAGCCCTGCGGCATAGCCTCACTTTGGCGAGGCCCAGCATATGGCCTGCGAGACCGAGGTATTAGGAAATCCCTGCAACAGATGGGTCTCGGGGTCCGGGAGGAACAGGAAAGGGCCCGGCCGGGCCGACCAGCACTGGACCCTGGCCCGGGTGACCACCATGTTCGCTACACCCTGCGCGGCACGTCCAATCTGCCGCATCGCCCGGGCTACAGCCCGTAGACCCGAGTCGCTGAACGCGACGAGGGGCGACGGCGTGCATGCGGTGCCGAGGCAGCCTTGGTCGTTCTCGTCCTCGCCGTGGACGGCGATCTTCACATCGAGGAAGAGCGCGTGCCTGCCGACCGGTTGTCTGCCGCCTGGCACTGGCGGGTGTTTCCAGCCGACGGCGACCAGGCCGGTGCGGTTGACACCCATGGCTACACCATCGCCACCGCGGCCCCAGCCAGTGCCGCTCTGACCAGTCAGAACAGGGTGTCGCGGACGCGTAGCGGTCGGTACCCGGTTGGCCCGAGCTGCGCGAGCTCGCCCTCGATGTCCACCTCGATCGCGCCGAAGAAGTTGATGTTTTCGCTGTGCGCGGGGGAGATGTGCGCGAGCACCTCGTCGTCTATGCGCCGGCCGGCCCCGCGCATCGAGTCGACCGCGAGCCCGTAGTACTCGGTTGTCCACGTCACCACGGCGTTGGTGGCCAGGGTCAGGCACCATGCCTGCTCGGTCTGCTGCTCGAGGTGACGGGCACGCACCGTGCCCTCATGCGCATAAAGCAGGTCCCGCTTCAGCGCGTGCAGCGACTCACCCTTGTTGAGCTGGCGGGAGATCTTGCGCCGGTACGCCGGGTCGGACAGGTACCGAGCGGCGTAGATCGTGCGCCGCAACGCCCCATACTCTTTGAGCGCTGCCGCGAGTGCGTTCTGCCGGCCGGACGCCGAGAGCTTGCTGACCAGCAGCGACGCAGTGGCGTGCCCGAACTTCAGCGACCCGGCCAGGCGCAGCAGGTCATCCCAATGCCCGGCGACCAGGTCGAGGTTGCAGCGGCGGGTCAGCAGGGGCCCCGCGAGCGGGTACGCCGCGCTCACCTCGGTCTTCGGTCCGGTCCGACAGAGGGTGATCTTCCCCAGGTCCCGGATGCGGGGTGAGAGCTGCAACCCCAGCAGGTCGAACAGGCCGAAGTTGACCAACGTGACCCCGTGGGTGTCGGTCGCGTGCTCGACGATCGGGATGTCGGTGGCATTGCCGAGGATCTCGTCCAGCACGTAGTGCGCCTCGCGCTTGGTCGCGACGATGACCTTCGTGCCGTAGGTGGTGTGCTGATCGGTCACGTGTGTGTATGTCGACAGGCCCTCGTGGGCGAAGTACCTGCTCAATGCCCTGGCGGTGACGGACTTGCCGCGGGTGGGGAACCGCTGCCCGTCGCTGGAGGACAGCATGCCCGTACCGAAGATCGGGGTCAGTGGCAGCTTCTGGTGGTAGCCGATGAGGGCCAGGTTCGCTGCGCGCAGCGTCTCCTCCCGGACGTACCACTCGGCGGTCCAGGCCAGGACGTCGTAGGAGATGCCGCAGGCGTCCGCCATGCGGGTCAGCCCGAGGTTGGTGGCATGCGCGATCAGTACCGCGATCAGGTTCCGCTTCAGCTCCGCAGTGCGGGTCTGCTTGCCGCCCGCGTGGGTGAAGGGGCTTGAGCAGCAACCGAACGGTCAGTGGCGTTAGCGGGTCTGTTCCAGCGCGTAGTCGTTGGAAACCCGGGGCGGTTCATAGATCGTCTGCCTCTGCGGCTGGCTGTTGCCGGTCGCGGGTGTCAGGCGTCGTTCCGCGCTGGGGCGCGAGTCAGCAGTTGGTCGTAGGGCTCGACCGTGGGCGTAGGTCGGGTGTCCGCGGGCAGGGTGGCGACGGCGGCCTGCAGTCCGGCCTGGCCCAGCGTCCGGTACACGGTGGCCCGGGAGACGCTGAATAGCTCGCCGAGGTCAGAGATCGTGTACTCGCCGGTGGCGTGCATCCGGCGCAGCTCGCGCTGCTGCTTGGTCGACAGTTTGGGCTGCTTGCCGCGTAGCTTCCCGCGGGCCCGGGCGACCGCCATGCCCTCGCGGGTGCGCAGGCGCAGCAGGTCGACCTCGAACTCGGCGAAGGTGGCGAGGATGTTGAAGAACATCTTGCCCATCGGGTCGGTCGGGTCGTAGACCGTGCCGCCGAGCGAGAGCCGGATGCCGCGGGCGGCCAGGGAGTCGGCGATGTCGCGGGCGTCGGGCACCGAGCGGGCAAGCCGGTCGAGTTTCGGGACCACGAGCGTGTCGCCGGTTCGGACGGCGGCGAGGGCCTGGTCGAGGCCGGGCCGGGCGCGTGTTGTACCGGTCAGGCCGCGGTCGAGGTAGATCCGGTCGGCGGGGACGCCGAGTTCGGCGAGCCGACTGCGTTGCGCGGTGAGGTCCTGGGCGTCGGTGGAGCAGCGGGCGTAGCCGATCAGGGTCGCGGTCACCGGGGGAGCGTACGGATAGCCCCCGACAAGTGAGACAACTTCCGGACGGGTCTTATGAGACGCGGCCTGGCCTGCTCGGGGCTGGGTGCCGGCGACCTTGTCGGGTGTTCGTTGGGGGTTCCCCTTACGGACACTCACGATCTCTACAACTTCGCCTGCACCTCTGGTGCCTACTCGGCGCGCTGTCCGACACGCGGGACGCTCAGGTAACGGCGTGGCGCCCGGTCGCCCATCCGCGTGCGGATGCGCTCGGCGATGGCGTCCAGTAGCGGCTCACGGACGTCGTGGTCGAGCTTTCGGTAGATCGAGGTCGTGCGGAGAAGATCGGCGAAGCCGGCCCCGTCGAACCACTGAACGGTCGGGTACCAGCGCACGGTCGTGGGGCCGAACAGGCTGCTGTCCGGAGCCTCGGCGAAGTGGGTCGCCTGTCGGCGGCTCAGACTACGTTTGCCGGGCGGATCTCCGGAATCCGCCGGGAGCCGACCCGTGTTCCCGTTTGAATGCGTGGGCGAAGGCGAACTCTGAGGTGTAGCCCACCTTCCTGGCCACTGTGGCCAACGGTGCGTCACCGTCGCGCAGTAGCCGGGCTGCGAGTGTCATCCGCCACCAGGTCAGGTACGCCTGCGGCGGCTGACCGACCAACGCGGCGAACCGTCGGGCGAAGGCCGCGCGGGACAGCCCGGCCTGGGAAGCCAGTTCCCCGACGGTCCATGGCCGGCCAGGGTCGCTGTGGATGGCCCGAAGCCCCGCGGCGACGGCGGGATCGCGCAGCGCTGCTGCCCAGCCGGTAGCGACACCGTGGGCGGGTTGTTCGTCGAACCAGGCGCGCAGGATGTGCAGCAGCAGCACGTCCAGCAGGGCGGGCAGCATGGCGTCGCCACCCGGCCGTGGCTGCTCCAGTTCACCGCCGAGCAGGTCAACGGCGGCGCGTAGTCCCGGGTGGTGTCCGACCCGGGCCGGGAGATGGATGACCTCCGGCAGGTCGCCGAGCAGCGGATGTGCCCGGGACCGGTCCAGCAGGTACGCGCCGCAGAGCATGACCGTCGCAGCGGCCGAACCGTCCGGGTGCTGGTCAGCTGGTACCCCGTCGTCTTCTTGGCCGGGCGGAATCTCGGCCAGTGACGCGGCGGCGTCCACCAGCGGGGTCGACAGGCTGTCGGCGAGGCCGTGGGCGGCCCCGTGGGGCAGAAATGCCACATCCCCCACGCCGAGGGCGATCGGTGCGCCGTCTGGTGGGAACAGCCAGCACGATCCCTGCAAGACGATGTGGAAGCCAGCCCCCGCGACCGGCGGGTTCCGCATGCCGAACGGCGCCGGCCGCCGTACCCGGCCGGAGTGCGGTTCGCCGGTGCGCATGGCGGTGACCGCATCGGAGAGCACGTCCATTCAGCCAGCGTATATCCCCGATCCGATGCGAAGACGGTCGCGCATGGGACAGAGACGCTCACGTATTGGGCGTCTCGCCATGTCGCCATACGGTGAGTCACGGGCGAGCTGGTCAGCCGGCTCGCACGACATCACTCATCAACACTCATTGCTCGAACCAGGAGATCCACGTGAAGATCGCCGTCTACGGCGCAAACGGCTACCAGGGAAAGCTCGTCCTCGCGGAACTGGCCCACCGCGACATCGACATGCGGCTCGTCGGCCGCAACGCCGCACGCCTGCGCGAGGCCGCGACGACTGTGGGAACGGCTGCGGGAACAGGCGACGCCGAGCAGCGGGTAGCCGACACCGACGACCACGACCGCCTCGCGGCAGCCTTCCGCGGATGCGACGCGGTCATCAACTGCGCCGGACCGTTCACCAGCTCCGGCCCCGCCGTGGTCCGAGCGGCCATCGCCGCCGGCTGCCACTACGTCGACACCGCCGGCGAGCAGCTCTACACCAAAGCGGTCTTCGACACCTTCACCGGCGACGCGGAACGCGCCGGGGTCACCGTCGTCCCCGCCACCAACGACGGCTGCGTCCCCGGGGACCTCATCGCGCACCTGCTCGCCGAACGCGTCCAACCGATCGAGGAGATCACCGTCAGCCACTTCATCGTCGGCGGGGGCGGGTTCTCCCGCGGCTCGCTCCGCTCGGCCGTCGAGACGATCGACGCGATCAAGGCCGGCGGCCTCAGCTACGACGACGGCGACTGGCGTACCGGCACCCCCGCCCGGCACGCCACGGTCACCCTGCCCGACGCCCCGCAACCGACCGACGTGGTGAAATGCCCCTTGTCAGAGGTGGTCACCATCCCCCGCCACATAGAGGTCCGGCACGTCGAGAGCCTCGTCGACGCCACGGTCGGCGCCCAACTGGGCACCCCGCTCACTCCACAGATCATCGACAGGCTGCCCGAAGGACCCACCGAAGAGGACCGCCGCACCCAACGGTTCACCTACCTCATCGACGCCGTCAGCCGCGACGGCCAATCAGCCCGCGGGATCGTACGGGGCCACGACACCTACGGCATCACCGCCGTGATCGCCGTCGAAGCCGCCCGCCGCCTGGTCACCGACGGCGCCAAACCAGGCGTGCTCGCCCCGGCACAGGCATACGACCCGACCAGCTTCCTCACCTTCCTCGCCCCACACGGAATCAGCTGGACCATCACCGTCTCCAACACCCCAACCCCACAACAATGACACCCAGGTGCGCACGGCCGTCCACGGTCGTGCGCACCACACCGACCACCCCCTTGATCAGCCAACCCGCACCAGCACGTCACTGCGGCCAGCGGATTTCACCCAACGTCCGACCTCCTGCGAAACGGCGTGCGGTCGGTTCACACGGAGAAACGCGGTCACAAGTGACGGACAGAACCACCCGTTCCCTGGGTCGCTCGACGAGCTGGCCGCCGATGAACGTGGCGCCGGCGCGGACGAGCGCGACGAGGTGAGGTGCGTTGCCCGCACGCCAGCGGGCCTGCGTGGACTTGCTCAGCTTGAACGCCATCGCCAGCCCGGCCGCCCGCGATCGGGCTTGCCCTCGATGGCGGTTCACGCGTCGCCCTCATCGTCATCGGGTGCGTCGGGGTCGCGCAGCTCGCGGATCGTGCCGGGTGCGAGGTCCGGCAGGACGAAGTTGTAGGTGCCGTGGACTCCGAGGTGTCGGTTGACGAACGGCGACAGCCTGGCCGTGTCCTCCTCGCGCACCGGGTAGCCCTGGGCTTTGAGCAGGCGGACAGCGGCGTCCAGGTACACCGTGGTCCACAGGACCACGCAGTTCAGGACGAGTCCGAGGACGCCGAGCTGGTTCTCCAGACCGCGTTCGTAGCGGTGGTACAGCTCGCCCTTGCGGCCGTGGCAGATCTTGCGGGCCAGGGCGTGGCGGCCTTCCTGCAGGTTGCGGATGTGCTTGATGTCGCGCCGGTAGGTCTCGTCGGTGTCGATGTAGGCCAGGATGTGCAGGGACTTGAAGATCCGGCCGTAGGCGGCGATTGCCTCGCCCAGCGCGGTCGGGTGCCCGTCGCGCTGCAGCATGGTGACCACGTCGTAGGCGCGGACGGTGCCGGTGTAGATGGAGGCGACCACCCGCAGGATGTCCTCCCAGTTCCGGCGGATCTTCCCGAGGTCGATCTTGCCGCGGGCGAAGGTGTTCAGCGGGCCGTAGTCTGCGTCGGCGCTGATCCGCCAGCCCTTCTGGTCGGGCAGGTCCGCGAGCGCGGGCCGGTAGGAGATGCCCAGCAGCTCCAGCAGCCCGAAGATGACATCGGAGTAGGAGCCGGTGTCGGTCACGACGATCTCGGGAAGTTCCCCGCCATCCAGGCCGAAGATCACATCGATCATGTGCAGGGAGTCGCGGACTGTCCCGGACACAATCTTCGCGCCGCGTCCGATGCCCTGGTCGTTCATGGCGTTGAGCCAGGTCATGCCGCGTTTGGATCCGAAGAACTTGCGGTTCGGGCGAGCGAAGGCGGCTGGGACCGGGACCACGAACCGCATCCCGTCGACCGCCGCCACCATGCCGCCGCCCCACGCCCGCGCGAGGGGCAGGCCGGCCTGGCGGGTGACGAGTGGTGCGTTCGCCGGGGCGAGGGTCTCGGGCCGGAAGTAGTTCTGGAACACGTGCGACAGACGCGAGCGCTCCAGCGCGGGGAAGCCCTTCCTGGCGATCGGCCGGTACCCGACGTTCATGGAATGCGCGGTCAGGCAGGCGGCGATCGACGTCGGCAGGTCCTCCAGCCGAGACCGGCCGCCGGACACGGCGGTGAACGCCTCGGCGAGCGAGGGTTCCCACGCCATCGCCGGGCCGGATCCCCGCGGTGCCGGGCCCTTACGCCAGCGTTCCAGGTCCGACACCCGCGACCCCGGCGGCACCTCCAGCAACTGGTCCAGCACGTACCGCTGGCCGACCGTCAACAGCCCCTCCAGCACACCCCACAACCGGCGGGTCGTGTCGTCGCGGACCTGCGCGACCAGCCGTGCCAGCGTCGTCAGACCCGGCAACAGCACATCCCGTTTCCGCAACCACTCCACCGCATCAGTGAAGGTCGCTTTCGGGCCGTCGCCCGACGTCCACGACCGGGCCGCGACCCAGGCCCGCAGCTCCTCCTCGGCGGCCGTGAACTCCTTCAGCCCGCACTCGCGCCGGATCTCCCACTGATGGTCGAACCGGGTCTTGGTCCGCTCGGTGTACCTCTTGACACAGGATGGATCAGCGACGCCGAGCTGCTCGGCCATGAAGTCCAGCACCGGGACCGGGACGTCGAGGGGGTCCTCCAGGAACGTCCCCACCCAGCGGACCGTGACGAGCTGGAGACTGAATCCGAGCCTCATGTGCCCGCCCCGGTGACGCTCGACCAGCGCCCGATCCTCGTCATCGAGGAAGAACACGCGCTCCAGGTCAACCCGCGAAGGCGCTCCCGCGTACCGGCCGTACGCCGCCGCCTCGTCATCCGTCAGGAACTCCACCGGCATACGCCGCAATCTAGGACGCCCCACCAGCAGACAGCGCAGAGCAACCGAACCGTCGCAGGATCAGGCCCTTCAGGGACCGACCCGCATCGGAACGCTGGATGGCGGTAACTCCGGCCGCTGCCGCCCGCTAACGCCACTGACCGTTCGGTTGCTGCTCAAGCCCCGTGAAGCAGTCCAGGAACCCGGTGCGCTTGTCCATCTCGATCAGCAGCGACACGATCGGCGCGAACGGCAGCATCTCGGTCAGCTCGGCCTTGAGCGCCACCGCCTCGGCCGGAATGTCCTCCGCGGACAGCGGGGAGATCACCAGGTCGCCGTCGGCGTCCAGGCGGACCGGGCCGTCGCCTCCGGCGAGCGTCTGCTCCAGTTCGCCCAGCGCCGTGTGCAGCTCGTCCTCGACCTCCGCGAGCCCCCTGGCGGCGTCGGCGGGCTTGCCGACCAGCCGGCAGAACTCGACCCGGTGATCGGCCCACTTCTCGGGGGTGAGCAGGTAGGCGGCAGGGTCGGAGTAGCGGCGCGAGCCGGGCACGAACACGTCCCCGGTGCGCAGCCCGTCGCGTAACGCCAGCAACGTGCACAGTTCCCAGTAGTGGCGGTATGCGGTGACGTTGTCCGTCTTTGCCGCGGTGTCCAGGTAGCCGCGCCAGCGGGCCGGGACGAAGCTGGTCGGGGCGTCCTGCGGGACCTTGCGGGCGCCGGTGGTGTTCAGCTCCCGCAGGATGTCCACCGCTGTGAGCAGGTCGGTCGCGGCGGTGCCGCCGGCGAAAGTCACCGCGTCCAACACCTGCGGGGTGAACTGCCGCAGGTACCCGTAAGAGCCGTCCAGCGCCGCGAGATGCCCATGGTCGCGCGGCAGCGGTGGCAGCGCGGCGGCCTGCGCGGCTCGCAGCCGCTCCCACCCGACCTTCTCCCCGCGGATCAGGCCGCCGACGTCCTCGTCCGGGATCGCAGGGTCGGCGACGATCGCCAGGACCGCGTCCAGGAGCGCCTGGCGTTCCTCGCCGGCCTTGCCGCGCTCGGCCAACTCATCACGCATCCGGTGCGCAGCCTTGCTTTCCCGCGCCGAGACGGCCTGGTCGAACAACTGCACGACCTCGTCCAGCACGTCGGTCGCCGACTGCGCCACCAAGGTCAGCAGAATTGGGTACCGACGCTGCGGCTCGCGGCGCTGTAACGCCTGGGCCGTCAGCCGGCGGCCCACCGCGGCCAGGAACCTGCGCCGCTCGGCCGGCAGCACCGACAAGTCGAGGGTGTGCGCATCCATCCCGCGCAGGAACATCAGCTTCGCGATCTCGGCCTTCACCGCCGCAGGCGAGGCCTCCACAGGCCCCGTGCCCAACCACCGAAGCCAGGTCATCCCGATCGCCGGGTCAGTCACCAGCAGCCTGTCCAGCCCAGCACAGCGCTCGTCGGTGAACTCGTGCGCCAGCCGGTCGAACGTCTCCTGCCCCGCGACCTCCCGGGCGTGCGCGACCCGTTTCACCACCGTCACCGGCCCCGGCCGGATCACCTTCGCCGAGATCAGGTACTCACAGGCCAGCCGGAACAGCAACGTCGGCGAATCGTGCTCCATAGCCCGCGCCAACAGAAACTCGTCCAGCTCCTTCAGCTCCAGCGCCGTCGGCACCCGCCACCCCAGATACCGCGCCGCCAGCCGCAGATGATCCGTGCGCGTCTTGGCCCGCCGCCCGTACGAACCGATCACGTCCGGGTCGACGCCCAACCGCTCAGCCAGCCGCACCACCGCCGCCCGCGGCGCCGACGCCACCTCGTCCGGCACAAACCCCAGCCACGGCAACGTGCACAAGGCAACCGCAAGCCCCAGCCGGTCCGCTGGACCCCGACCCCGACCCCGACCCCGACCGGGATCGAGGAACGCCAGATCCGCGGGGGTCAACGTGAAGAACCGGAACAGCTCCTCCCGGCCGATCTCCGGGAACCGGCGCAGCCCCTCCAGCTCCTCGTCCGCGAGCACCGGAGCGACCACCCAGCATCCTCCCGCCAGAACCCGAAGATCCCTCGGCCAGGTGCATCCCGGCAG